>CAILTG010000022.1 GCA_903837125.1 Candidatus Magasanikiibacteriota bacterium
CGGGCAGCAATTTGAAAGACAAAAAGGTTCTCGCGAGAAAAATCTTCGGCTCGAACCTTATCCTCGAAACGAAAAAAGCGCGTGGCTTCGCGCAATTTCCCTGGTCGTTATTGTCCGAAAAAAGCTCTTGTGTTAAATTGGTACCGCCAAGGAGAATCGAACTCCTATAACAAGCTTGAGAAGCTTGTGTCCTAACCGTTAGACGATGGCGGCCTTTTGTGAAAAAATAATACCAAAATTATGGCTAATTGTCAATCAAACCACACTCACTTTAACAAAACTTTTAAAGGCGCGGAATACAGTTCTGGATAACTTACTGGCCCGGTTAATGAAAGATAACCCAAAGGAGCAGAAATCATTAATAAAAAATTCCAGACGACACCAAATAGTAAAATAAACATTAAAATATAAAACCAAAATTTCTTTTCATAAAAATAATCAAACAAAAACGCCAGGCCGTAGGCAAAGACAAATAAAGTGCCAATCATTTTTCGGGCACCAAAAGCGGTTCCACCATACCAATCCACCGTACTGGCATTTACAAAAACTTGCCCACAAAAAACCAAAAGCAAAGCATAAAATAATAATTTATCTTTTTTGTATGACCAAAATAAACCAATCAAACCCAAAAGTAAAAAAGGACTCCAAGAAAATAAGCCGTGCCAACTAGAAAACAATACTGGTAAAATTTTAAATTGTGTCCAATCCATAAAACCAGCACCCTGAGGAATTAATAACCAAGATCCATAAAGATCTTTCCAAATAAACAGCTGCACTAAAAAACAAATAAAAGCTGTGGTAAGCGGCAAAAATATTTCCACTAACTTAATTTTTCTCTCTTTAAACTTTCTTATTAAAATAAATAACGGCACCAGCCAAATTAATATCTCTTGCCAGCGTACCAAAACCACTAAACCACCCAACAAACCTAAAATTAATAAATTTTTACGGCTAATTTTTTCTGCTTGATAAATTTTAACTGTATACCAAAACAAACCGGCGTTAATCGCAAAAGACAAGGCAGACGACATTAAAGGTTCATAAATTAAATAATGCAGTAGTGGTGAAATAAAAATTACCGCCAAAATAGAGAGCCAAGCCGCTCGACCGGAAAATAGTTTTTTTAAACCGCTAAACAAAAAAACCGAACCGATTAAACCATAAACAATTGAGCCAAATCCTAAAAATAATTGATAAACAATACTAAAACCTGACAAGTCCACAGGAACTGATCCAGAAAAATATTCAATTATTCTAGCAATTAAAAAAAACGGCAGCCAAAAAATACTTAAACCAACAGCAAAAGGATTGCCTAATTTTCCTATTGAGGTAACCGTGCTTTGGGAAAAATTTGTTCCATAAAGCTGATCATAACGAGAATATTCATTATGAAAATCCAAATTATGATCAAAATATGCTGAACGCAAATAAACATAATAACCATGGCCATCCCCTCTTATTTCCCAATTCGGACGCAACAAAAAAAGCAGACAAGAAATTGACGCTACTAAAAAAATTACTAAACTAAAACGAGTAAATAATACTTTATTAAACATGAACTTTTATTGAAAAATATTTTAAATCTTAAGCTTAGTCTTAATCTTTAATTCACCGTGTCGGCGGTATCTGATAATACTTTAAAATAAAATCTGCTAATTCTCCAAACAACGGCGCCACAGTACTTTCGGCCCAGGCTGCGTCTGGTTTTTCTAATTTTATCAGCATCACAAACTTAGGCAGATCTGCTGGCACCATTCCTATAAAAGTATGATTAGCTTGATCAGAATAACCACCAGGAACAGGAATCTGGGCGGTACCAGTTTTTCCACCAATATAATAACCTTTTACTTGTGCTTTCTTATCTATTTTATCCACCACATTAATAAGCATAGCATTAACCAGTTTGGCCGAACGATTATCAATTACCCGTCTAATCTCTTTAGGCTGAGTTTTTTTACTACTTCCATCAGTATAATTTATTTCTTCCACAACATAAGGCTTCAGTAATTCTCCACCATTAGCCAATGCCCCAAAAGCGGTTATTAGTTGTAATGGTGTAGCAGTAATTCCCTGACCAAAAGCAGCTGTAGCCGCGTAACAATCAACTTTATCACCTTTTTTTAATTCAAGAGTGGTAATATTTCCCGAGACCTCTGTATCCAATTCAACACCTTCTTTAAGACCAAAACCAAAATTATTTACATAATCCTTAAATTTTAGCTTACCCATTTTTTCTTCCACATAGACAATTCCCGTATTAATTGAATTTTCCAAAATGCCACTCATATTCTGTAAACCATAGGTTTTTCCCATGGCATTTTTAATTGGCGTTTTACATAAATCCGCACGTTGCCCAGGATCAACAAAGGTGCTGTCTGGAGTAACTACCCCATCATCCAAAGCCGCGGCCATGGTAATAGCTTTAAAAACTGAACCAGGTTCATAAGGAGTAAAAATATTATTATTGTTATAGGCCTGGGTGGAACTTACTTGACCATAATAATTAGGATCAAAATCCGGTAAACTACACATCACTCTAATTGCTCCGGTTTGTGAATCCATGAGGATTAATGAAGCACTAATGGCTCCATACAAGTGCATTGTCTCTTCCAATCTCTTACAACTCTGATATTGCAAAGTCCGGTCAATAGTTAGGAGTAAGTTTACTCCATCTTGCGCTGGCTTCATTGACCAAGGAGCCAAGGGAATTAAGCCCCCGGCCGCGCCTTGTGCTCCGGAAAAATTACCACCAACTCCAGCCAAATCTTTTTGCCAATAACTTTCTATACCATAACGCCCTACGTTGTTACCTTTTTCATCTTTACCCAAAAATCCAACAATATTAGAGGCTAAATTACCTTCTGGATAATAACGAAAAGGTACACGGACAAAATAAATTCCCGGCAATTTTAAATCATCAATTTTATGCATTGTTTCTTCAACCACTTTTTTTTCAATCGGCACATAAGCTGCTGTACGCCGATTTAGTTTGGCAAAAAGAGTAGTGGTTTGTTCGCCATGGTAATTAAAAATTTCACTCAACTGCTTGGCTACATTTTCAGCCGTTTGCTCATCTTTTATCTCCCGCGTATCAGCATACAATAAAAAATAATCTTGGTTCATCGCCAAAGGAAACTTTTCACCGCTTCGGGAATCCTGAATATAAATGGCTCCTCGCTTGGGAACCAACTGACTAACTACCTCATGGGCATTAACACTCATGGCCTCATAAAAACTGTGATTGACAATCATTAAAACTGCCAAACGAAAAATAATCCAAGCAGCCAACAAAACAAAAATTACCGCCGTTACTTTTAAACGGACATCACCCCTGCCAAGTTTTTCTTTTTTTGCTGAATAATTACCTAACATCTAAATTAAAATTTAATTAATTACGAAAATTAATTAATTCCCCACTCCTTTTTTCTTTCAGCTGACTTCTTTTTCAATTCTTCTATAACTTCATCTAAATTTTTTTCCACTTCTGTTTCTTGATCACGAAATTTCACAATTATTTTTCCATTTTTAAGTTCAAAATGCGCTGGCTCCAAAAAGTCGCGTAATTTACCACCTAATTCTTCAATGGCTTTAATTGAAATATCTTTGCCTAATATTGCCATGGTGGCAAAATCTATGGCTGGCGCGTGCCCCACATACATTGATTTCCACGGATGACCAGAAAAATATTTTTCTGTAAGTTCCACTTCCCTCCTCATTAATCTTAAATAGCGCAAGGCCGCTTCCTCTGGCGGTTCACCAAATTTTTTTGGATCAATTTCTTCTTCCGGCACATCAGGAAATTTTTTCTGGATTTCCTCTCGCAACGGTCCTACTTCATCAGCTTTGGCTGCCCAAGTCATTCCAGTTAACTCCTCGTCACCCTTAAACAAATTTCTTATTCTAACATAAACCGGAGAATAAACTGGTCGGTCGGCTTTAAAACCCAGAGGGGTGCTTGGTTGTATATCGGTTATCACATATTTTTTACTGAAATCATCTTTAGCCGCCTTAATTTTTTCCACTTCATGAACAGAAATAAAAACAATATCTTCAGTGCCTTTGTCACGAACTAACTGTTCAAGCGTGGATTCAATAATATTTCGTGTCGCTTTAGCCCTGCCCACAATGGAAGGCATTATATAAAATACCGCGCCAGGTGGAGCGGCTTCTATTTCCAAAAGCAGTTCTGCCGCTTTTTCACGTGCTTGTTCCTCACCTCTTTCTGATAATTCTTCACCTTTCTTTTCACCATGACGCATGGTTTCTATCGTTCTAAAATAATTTTCCATAAAATTTTTTAGTAAGTTACAATTATTTTTGCACTGGCTATAATATTTTAATTCTACCATTATTTGCGTCCACTTCAACCAGATCACCAGTTTTAATAATTGAAGAAGCACCGTGGGTACCAACAATACAAGGAATCCTAAATTCTTTTGAGATCACCGCAGCGTGTGAGGTGATTCCCCCTTCGTCAGTAACTATACCGGCCGCTTTCTTAATAATTGGCACCATTAAAGGCGAAGTCATAGTGGTAAACAATATTTCACCTTTTTTAAAAGCTTTACAATCATTAATAAAATTACTTAAATCTTTCACATTAACCACCCGCGCTATACCAGTTACCATTCCTTTATTGGCTACAAAACCTTTAATTTCGTTCTCGTTGAATTTGTCTCCACTCAATTTTTCTCCAAACAATTTTTTCCTATACTTTAAGGCCTCATCACCAAATAAAAATTCTGTCTGTCCTTTTAAATAATGAATTAATATACACTTTTTTCTTTCTGATAACTGTTTTTTTGTTAAAATAATTCCCTTATCAAAATAATTATAAATATCCTCAAATAAATAACATTTAATGAAATCTTCAAAAGCCACATCAATTCTTTTACTCAACTCTTCAAGCAAATTTAAACACAAAAACTCCGCGCCACTCCAACCATGCTTAAGTCTATATCTTTCTAATCCACACTCTTGCAAAATACCCGCTAAATGTTTAAGCTCACCACTTTTGTCAAGCAAATATATTTTTTTATGTTCAGTTTTAATTTTATTTAATTTGCCATTAATTCTAGCCAATTCTACCTGCCATTTCTTACCCTGCTCTTCAACCAAGCGATTTCTAAGAAAACTAATTGCCTCTGCCACCTTATAAGTATTAAAAAACAAAGCCGGATACCTACTGGCATGATTTAACAACTGGTTATCTGACACATTTTTTCTATTGGCAATTTTCAAAAAATCTATTCTCTCCTTCATGGTAGCATCAAGTTTTTCAGGACTGCTTAAAGAAATTAAAGCATCCTCAACCAATTCTTTGGTTTCCAGCTTTTTAGACAAAATATTCTCAATTATTTCCACTACCATGGCCGTTAATTCCGGAGTAGACAAACTAAAAAAAATAAAAGTTTTATTCAAAAAATTATGATAAGTCAAAATTAATTTTTTTAATTGACCAGCTGATAATTCTGCCAATTTTTTATTCCGATTATTTTTGCAGAACTTAAAAAACAGGGTCAAATGATTAACAATCATTTTGGTCATTTTTTTAGAAAAATTTTTATTAAAATATTTTTCTCCTCTTTTTTTGCATTCAATTATAGAACCGCAAGGCATGTAATGTTCAAATACACCCTCTGTCAAAATAAAAAGGTCTTCACTGATTTTTGAACTTTGAATCCTGCCCTGGATATCAAAAGCTAACAATAACTGCGAACGCATTGCTTCGGTGATCATAGCCGACTGTCTTTGCCCCCACATGAATTTGTAATCTGGCATAAAAATTTATTATTATATTTTTCTCTGCTTTCCCATTCTTCTCTCCGCTACTTCTTTGTCAACTATTCCCTCTTTCATTAATTGTTTCAAACAATTTTCCATAGTTTGCATGCCATCTTTAATACCGGTTTGAATGGCGCTTTGAATCTGAGAAATGTTATTTTCTCTAATTAAATTAGCCACAGCTGGAGTGTTAATTAAAATTTCCCGAGCGACGGTCAATTTACCATTTTTATCTGGTAATAATTGTTGAGAAACAATACAACGCAGAACCGCGCTTAATTGAATTAAAATTTGTTTCTGTTTTGGGCCTTCAAAAACATCCACAATGCGCTCCACGGCTTCAGCAGCCGAAGAAGTATGCAAAGTGGAAAAAACTAAGTGCCCGGTTTCAGCCGCAGTTAAAACCGTGGCAATGGTCTCTGGGTCACGCATTTCTCCCACCAAAATGACATTGGGATCTTGACGCAAAACATGCTTTAAAGCCGCGGCAAAAGATTTGGTATCCACACCCACTTCACGCTGTTCAATTAATGACTTTTTGTCCTTAAATTCAAATTCAATTGGATCCTCAATAGTAATAATATGAGCTTTACGAGTTTTATTTATTTCTTCAATCATGGCCGCTAGAGTAGTAGATTTACCATGACCAGTGGGACCAACCACCAAAACTAATCCATCCATTAAATTGGGTAGATCACGCAAAATTGGTTCAAAACGCAACTCCTCCGGCGTAGGAATTTTTTCGGGAATTAAACGTGCTGACAAACCAATATTTCCTTCTTCTTGATGCACATTGACACGAAAATGAACTCCGCCATGTTGATAACCCAAGTCAAGCTCCAACTCCTGATCATATTTTTCTTTTTGTTCAGAGTTTAAAATTGAATAAACTCCCTCTTTCAATTCTTTGTTAGCCATTGGTTTGTCTTCAATATTTTTTAATTCACCTTCAACTCTAACCATAGGAATTTCCCCACCTACCAAATGAAGATCCGAAGCTTTTTCTGAAATAGCTAAATCAAAATATTCTTTAATGTTTTTCATAATCAACAAATGCTAAAAAGGCTTAAAAAGCCGGAAAGGCTTAAAAGGCTTATAAATATAGTTTATTTTACCATAAATCACCTAGAGAGACAAACACTTGATTTTGACCAAAAATAGAGGTATATTATTGTGAACGGAGTATAGCGCAGTTGGTAGCGCGCAGCGTTCGGAACGCTGAGGTCGGCGGTTCAAGTCCGCCTACTCCGACTAATCATAAATATGATAATACCTAAATGGCACTTTAAATTAAAAATTATCGCCTTTATTCTCTCCCTTCATCACTTTGGCTATATTTTTGCTTTTTTGGCCATGTTTATTGAGGGGGATGTTACCTTATTCACTGTTGCCTTGCTTACCCACGCTGGCGCTTTTTCTTTGCCAATCATCTTTTTTACCATGTTGTCTGGCATTTTAATTGGCGACAGTTTGTGGTATTTATTTGGCAAACGTTTTCAAAATAATAAAATTTTTGAGCGATTGGCAAAAAAATTACCACCGCGCTTTGAAGAATTAATTTTAAAACACCCTTATAGAACATTTTTTATTTCTAAATTTGCCTACGGCTTCCACCGAATTATTCTCTTAAAATCCGGCTCTCTAAATCTTGATTTTAAAAAATTTGCCAAAGTTGACTACACAGTTTCTACAATCTGGTTCCTAATAATCGGCAGCCTAGGTTATTTTGCGGGAGCTTCCTTGCCACTAATCAAAAAAACTTTTAAATTTGGAGGAATAACTGTTGCTCTAATAATTTTACTCTTATTTTTTTCTGAATATTTAATAACTTACTTGTGGAAGAAAAAAATAAATAAAAATAACCAGCCTTAAGCTGGTTATTTTTTTACTCATCAGGCGTGCGTACCACGAACAAATTTATGCGCTAAATATTTATAAAAAATCATTTTAACTATTTGCACCAAAATTAAATAAATAAAAACTAAAACAAATATTCCCACCATCATTGGCCAAGTTAAAGCTGAAAAATGCAATAAGCGACCAACACCAATAAAGGGAATTATCCAGGCCACGACCACCACCAATAATGTGCTAAGGAGTAGCCACTTACTGGGAGAACTTTGTAAAAAAGGAAATTTCCTAGTACGAATCACATAGATTACAAAGGTTTGAGTAGCCAATGATTCCATAAACCAAGCTGTTTGAAATTGAGCCACACTGGGATGAAAAATAAACCACATTAAAGCAAAAGTACCAAAATCAAAAATTGAACTGATGGAACCAAAAACATACATATATTTACGAATAAACTTAAGATCCCAACGCAACGGCTTTTGGATGTCCTCTTTGTCTACTTTATCAGTAGGAATGGTAAATTGAGAAATATCATATAAAAAATTATTAAACAAAATCTGCGAGGGCAACATAGGAAAAAAAGGAATAAATAATGGCAAACCAGCCATAGAAAACATATTGCCAAAATTGGAACTCAAACCCATCATAATATATTTCATGGTATTTTGAAAAGTTTTTCGACCCTCCACCACACCATCGCGAAGTACTCGCAAACTTTTCCGCAGTAAAATAATATCAGCTGTATCTTTGGCTACATCCACAGCATTATTTACCGAAATACCCACATCAGCGGCTTTTAAAGCTGGCGCGTCATTAATACCATCACCCAAATAACCCACCACAAATTTGGCTTTCCGCAAGGAACGAATTATTCTTTCTTTTTGAGCCGGATTAATACGCGCAAAAATAGTAGTGCGCACAGCAATACTCCCTATTTCTTCATCGCTCTTACCGTGTAATTCTTCACCAGTTACTACACCCTTAACCGGCAAACCAATTTCACTACAAATTTTACTAGCCAAAAGTTCATTATCACCAGTAATAATTTTTACTTCAATTCCCAAATAACCCAATTCCTTCACTGCCTCGGCAGCGGTTTGTTTGGGCGGATCATAGAAGGCCACAAAACCCATAAAGATTAAATCTTTTTCTTCCTCTTTTTTATAAATCTGCTTTTGGCCATCAACAACTTTTTTGTAAGCCACAGCCAAAACCCGAAAACCATTTTTGCTTAATGATTCAAATTCTTGTCTAATCTGGCGCCGGGGCAACTCTTGCAAAGGTTTTATTTCCTCATGTTTTTGATAACTTAGACAAATTGCCAAAATATCTTCCGGCGCTCCTTTGGTAATTAAATATCTTTGGCTATTTTCTTTTTCTTCCACCACCATAGAAGCACAACGGCGCATAAAATCAAAAGGAATTTCATCAACTTTTTGATAATTACTAATATCAATATTTTTAAAATTTTTAATAGCATTATCTAATGGGTTTTGCACGCCAGTATGAAAAAAACTATTTAAATATGAATACTGTAAAACCGCCTCCGAAACTTCGCCAAAACCATCCACATATTTTACCAATTCAATGCGATCTTCAGTTAAAGTGCCGGTTTTATCCGTACACAGCACATTCATACTACCTAAATTTTGAATTGAAGATAATCTTTTTACAATCACCCCTTTTTTAGACATTAAAACTGAACCGCGACTTAAAGCCACAGAAATAACTACTGGCAAAAGTTCTGGAGTGAGGCCAATAGCAATGGCTAAAGCAAAAATAAAAGATTCAAAAATTCCCCGATGAAAAAAAGCATTGATAAAAAATACAAAAACTACTAAGACAAAAGTAACTCGCAAAATAAAATAACTAAATTTGCGGATACCTTGTTCAAAATCTGTTTCTTCTTCGGCAGTTGATAAATTAGCGGAAATATTTCCATACTGAGTTTTAAGTCCAATAGTTAAAACTTCAACTGTAGCAAATCCGGTAATTACATTGCTACCCATAAAAATTAAATTTTCTGGTTCAGTAACAATTTTTTCTACTGGAAAAGACTCACCGGTTAAAGCTGACTGGTTAATAAAAAAATCTCTGGCTTCCAAAACTCGACAATCGGCTGGCACCACATCGCCAGCACTTAAAAGTACAATATCCCCTGGCACAATATTTTTTACAGGAATTTCAACCTCTACACCACCACGCTTAACTCTAGTGGTAATGGCTACTTTAGCAATCAAACTTTCCACGGCTTTGGCTGATTTTTGTGTATTAACAAAATCCAAAATTGCGGAAACAAATACCATTAATAAAATAATCACCGCATCCGTACGTTGACCCATAATAATGGAAACAACTGAAACACCAATCAAAAGCAAAAGTAATGGACTATTGAACTTTTTTATAAAAATCCAAAACGGCCCCACTCTTTTTTTGGTACCCAGAGAATTTTCGCCATATTGAATTTGACGCTGTTCAACTTCGGCCAAACTTAATCCAGAATAACTTTGTTCTGCCATAGTTAAAAAATAGTAAATTGTTTTAATTTCCAAATCCTAATTCCCAATTTCAAATAAAATACAAATGACAAAATTCAAATTTAATATTTGGGCTTTGACATTGATTTGACATTGGAAATTGGTAATTTGACATTAATATTATACCATTTTCCCAATAAAAAAACTATCACTTAAAACAAAATGATAGTTTTCTATATTAGTGTAAATTTGTGTTAAAATTAGTGGGCTTATTTACTCTTCAATTCTTCTTGCAAGGTTTTCCACTGAGCGCTAACCAATTTAACTACCATGCCTTTCACATTCTCAGCCAAACCATTTTCCACAGCATATTTATCTACAAACACCTTAACCTTTTTAACGTATTCATTTTTATCAAAATTCTTATAAGTCTGTGTTTTCAATACCTCATTTTTTAATTTTACATAAACATCAGCCGCATAATCCAACACTTGTTCTTTTACTTCCCGACCTTTTTTGGTAGTAGAAAGCCACATTAAACCCGCGCCGAGTAGTCCGCCGAAAAATAAACCCTTTTTAAACATGCCCATATGATTGAAAATTAAACAATTGAATAATTGAACGACTATATTATACCAAAAAATTTGTTTTCTGGCAAACAAAAAAATCTCCCTCCCCTCTTAGGGGAGGCAGGGAGAGGTATGGAGAGGCCGGAAGAGGTATGGGGAGAGTTAAGAAGAGGTATAACGCTCTACTGTCAACAAAAATTTATTAACACTAGAGCGCACCGATGTTCACATGTTGGGGGACATGTGACACCGGTGGCAGTTGACTCCTTCAGTCCTGATCTCCGGCCCAGGCCGGATAACCGGGCGGATTCGCCGCCAGGCCCGGACCGTCGCCCCCCATGGACGACGAATTGTTCTCGTGGCCTTCCATCGGAAGAACCGGCGGCGGGCAGAGTTGGTGCATCCAACGGGCCAGACGACCCTTGCAGCTCTCCAAGTCTGCGAACGACGCGACGGCGATGCTCTCTTCCTGGTCGTAGAGGCACCGCCAGACCTGGATGCACTCCTGGTCGTTCTGCGGCAGTCTGCCGCCATTACACCGCCCGAAATGGGGTGCATCCTCCACCCCTCTGCACCGAATCGTCGGGTCGTACTCGCACCCGCCGAGGAACAACGTCGCCACCAGGCAGGCGACCATTACCGCGAGCAAATGCTTCATCTGACACTCCATTCCGAGAATAGACACCTAGCGCCCGAACATCCTGTCCGTGCGCCATGAGACCGATTTACCGTACCAACAATTTCCCCCAAAACTGTTGATCCGACATCAATTCTTTATCCGTTCTGTACAGACAAAAAATAGATGACGGAGCAAACAAATGAAAATTGTTGTGTATACAGCAAAACCAGCTTTTCCAAGCTATTTTGTTTCAAAGAACAATAAAGCATTATAGCACGTTTCGCCTGTTTTGTCAAGAACGCCCTGTTATAATGTTATCGCCTGAGATTGCTTCGTCGCGCAAACTCCTCGCAATGACATAAAAAACAGAACCCCAGAATTATCCAAGGTTCTGTTTTAATCTGTGCAATCAATGCTTTACTTCAACCCAAGTTCATTCGCTGCTGTATAATAACCATTCAAATTTAACTGTTGCTGTTCACCAAGTTTAAATAATTTGTCATGCATTTCCAAACCTTTACCTTGTACTTTAGCACATTGAAAAGCTTCAGCTGCCTTTTCTGAATTAGCATGAATAGAAGTTAGAGGAAAAGTATAATAAGTAAATTTAACTTGATCTTTATACTCAGCTAATAACTGATCAATAGTTGGAACAAAACGCTGACAATATGGACATTCAAAATCTGAAAATTCCACTAAAGTAACTTTGGCATTACTGCCACCGCGCCAAGCTGCATCTTTTAATTCCGGCATGGTTACTTTGATAATTTTGCCAGTTTGTTGATCTTTCATAAAATCAAAATCTGGAGTTTTACCAGCCAACAAAGTATCAACCACCTGCTTTAACATAGTATATGGCAAAGCACCACTTACCAAATAGCCATTGATAAAAGTAGCTGGTGTTCCTTGTACACCAAGCGACTCACCTAAACTCTGCTCTGAAGCCACTGCTGAAGCTGTTTGTCCTGAACTTAAACAACTAGTAAACTGTTTTGGACCAACTACATTTCCGGCAACAGCGCCAGCATTATTATTTACCACTGTACCAGTAGTATCACCAGCCACCTTGGCTGTACCAGTGCCACTAAGCACCACTGCCAATAAAATAAAAAACCCAATAGTGCAAAGCACTAAAAGCCCGCCGACAATGCCAAACAAAAACGACTGCTTTTTATCTAGCAGTTCAAACAAACCTTTTTTACTTTCTTCCATAGATGTAAAAAATTAAATAAATAAAATACTAATATTGAACCTTGTTAATTCTACCAAATTTCTCTTTTCTACACAAGCTGTTGATAAACATTTTCTAGTTGTTTTACTATTGGGCCCCAAGCATATTTTTCTTCAGCCGCTTGTCTGGCTTTTGTCTGCCAAGCCAGTTGATCATTATCTTTGCCAAAATAAGCAGCAATTGCTTCGGCCAAGGCTTGTGGATCACCAGGCGTAAAAGTTAAACCTCCATCTTTAGCAACTGACCGAACTCCTGGTAAATCACTAGCCAAAACTGGCAGACCACTAGCAAAAGCCTCCAAAAGTACCATACCAAAAGCTTCACCTTGATTTACAGAAGGCAAAACCAGCAAATCTCCCAGATTATAATAATCCGCCAAATTTTCATCACTTACTTGACCAGTAAAAACCACTCGGTCACTTAAACCAAAATTTTGAGCTTCCAATTCATAAGAATTCCGCAACTCCCCTTCCCCCACCAATACTGCTTGTACATCCAAATCATCTTGTTTAAGAAGATAAAGAGCTTTAAGCAAAATCGAAATTCCCTTAAAATAGTGTGCCCGATCCATGCCACCCACAAATAAAACTGTAGGAATATCGGGATTTAAATTATAACGTTTGAGTAAAGTTTCTGATCGTTGGCGAGGTTGAAATCTTTCTATATCCACCCCAAAAGGTAAGGCTAACCACTTTTTTTTGTTTTGTTCATAAATAAACCGCGCGTCACTAGCTTCTACAAAATCCAACGAACTGGCAATCAATAAATCCGCTGCTCCTAAAATTTTAGGCATCCAATATTTAGCATAATATTTAAAATACAATCCTTTCCAACCACTGCCCCGCGTATCCATGTGATAAGTAATTACCAAAGGCTTGTAGGGGTTACTAATTTTCCACTGCCGTACTAAATTGGCTGTGCCAAAAAATGGATAATGTAAATGCACTAAATCAAAATCATCCAACTCATTTTTAATCTGTGGCAAATAAGCGGCATTGCCATATTGAAAAGTAGGAGCTAAATAATTCACCTTCTCAATTTGTTGTTGCAGAGGCTCAGCATGTTTTTCTGCTGGCTCAATTTCGGCTGATTTAATTTCTTTTGATTGATAAATTCCCGGAGTAAGCACTTCCACTTCATGTCCCAATTTTACCAACTCTTCCGCAGTTTGAAATACAACATTGCCCATACCGCTGTAATATGGTGGATAAGCGCAGACGATATGAGCAATTTTCATAAATTTAAAACTATTTTTTTTCTACTTCTCTCAAGGCTTTTTCTCTCACTAACTTTGTTACTCCTCTACTAAGCCCTTCTATCTTCACATTCAATTTAAACAAAATATAAAAAATTACTGCCAAAGAAATATACAAAATTAAATCAGCGCCGCGGCCAATGCCAAAAGTGTTGGCTAAAATAGTGGTACTTTTTGGCCACCAAACAGCTGTTGCCGCTAAAACCCAAAACAAAATCCAAAATACTGTGCCTTTGGCGCCCAACAAACCTTCATGACTTTTTTTCCACACACTACCAACAGCCATTAAAGCGAATAA
Source organism: Candidatus Magasanikiibacteriota bacterium (assembly GCA_903837125.1). Taxonomy (GTDB): domain Bacteria; phylum Patescibacteriota; class Patescibacteriia; order Magasanikbacterales; family UBA922; genus CAILTG01. The sequence goes on from CAILTG010000022.1 coordinate 14,088, forward strand.
ACTAAAGATGATCTGAAAAAATACTATCATAAAAAATAATTAAATTTTAATTTGAAAATAAATAGTGGCTTTGCCCCAGCCCAGCTGGTGTTCAGCCACTTTTTTGATAACAAACTTTTCTGATGGCAATTTCTTGGTAGCAGTAAGCACCAGGCTCCCTGACTTTAAAACTTCCAACTTTCCCGCCAACTTATTCATAATTTCATCCTTCATGCAGGTGCACTGAATAAAAACCACATCTACATCTGAAAAATCAGTTTCAAAAAAATTTTCATTTCTAAAAATAATTTCTAATTTTTCAGCTTCTAAAAACAATGACTTTACTTCTTGATTAAACCTGGTCAGCACTTTTTCCGAAGCCTGAAACAAATCCGGTAAAAGTTCTATCCCACACACTTTTTTAAAATACCCACTTAAAGCTGCTGCCATTACCGCCTTTCCTACACCAGAACCCAAATCATAAAAAACCTGTTGATTTGATTTAATTTCTGCTTCCTGCAAAATCTTAGCAAATTCATCAAAGTTAATCTCACCATAAGTAAATTCAGCATTTTCTTTTAAATTAAACTTCCGCTTAGATAAATCAGCCAAGAGATATCCATCTACACCTAAAAATAAATCATTAAATATTGCTTTTCTGAGAGTTTCTTCCATATGTACGAATTTACGAATTCAATACGAATATACGAATACAAAATTCGTACATAATACTTATTTTACAAATTTTCCCATTATTAAATCACCAAGCACTTTGAGCCCCCCTAAAATTCCCTGTCCATATTCACGGTACACCACTTTTATAGGAAATTCAAGATACTTTAAATTATATTTTTTAATTTGAGCGGGTATTTCTGTATTATGAGCCATTCTATCTTGAGTTATGATTATTTTTTCCAAAGCTTGGCGGCCCAAAATTCTAAAACCATTATGTCCATCAGTAAGTTTAATACCAGCAAATAATCTGTTAACCATTCTAGCTAAAGGTAACATAATATACCTTTTAGATAATGGCATCGGTAATTTTTCACCTAAAAAACGAGAACCAAACAAAAAATCTGCGCCAGCCTTTTGCATTGCCAATACAGCCGGTTTAATATCCTCAACATCAAACTGTTCATCAGCATCAAAATCTACCACATAATCAGCTCCTAGCTGTACTGCCAATTCATGACCGGTTTGCAAGGCTGCACCTTGGCCACAATTAATTTCATGATGCAAAACACTAGCGCCTGCTTCCACAGCCATTTTCAAAGTATCATCCCCCGAAAAATCATCTACTACAATCACTTTATCTACTTGACTAAAAAGGCTCCGCACCACGGAACCTATTGTTTTTTCTTCATTAAAAGCAGGCACAACAGCCACCAACATAGTGCTAATTATTTGGGTGATTAAATTCCATCATTTCTTTATTCGCAATAGTATAATCTATGGTATTTTGTAAACCATCTTCCAAAGAAATTAAAGGTATCCACTCCAAAGTTTCTTTAGCCTTAGTCAAATCCGGAATACCTTTGGTAGTTAAAAAAACTAGCGGTTCCTCAAAAACTACTTTAGAACTAGAACTAGTCATTTTAATAATTTTCTCTGCCACTTCAGCCACTTTATAAACTTGATTATGACCTAAGTTAACTACTGAAACATCAGGATCAGAATGCATTAATCTTATTAGGCCATCAATTAAATCAGTGACGTAACAATAAGACTGCTCCATATCGCCAGAACCATAGATTACCATATCTTTTCCTTCTAAAGCATCAACAATAAAATCTGGTATTACCAAACCATCCCGCATCTTCATTCTTGGCCCATAGGTGGTAAAAATCCTGCCAATCTTGGCATCCAAACCATAAACCTGACGATAAGTTTCTACACAAGTTTCTGCAAACCTTTTTCCTTCATCATAACAACCGCGTGGAGACAAATGTTCCACCAAACCTTCATCCTCTTCACTAAAAACATTAAAATCTGGAGCTGGCGGACCATAAATCACTGAACTTGAAGAAAAAAGATATTTAGCCCGATATTTAACTGCCAGGTCTAAAGTGTTAATCATGGAATTGGAATTGGCCCACAGCGATTCTAATTTATGAATTTCAAAATCTTTGGGGCTGGTGGGGCAGGCTAAATGATAAATTTCCTGCACTCCTTGAAACTTTAATTTGAATTTATCCAACTCATCAAACTGTTCCAAATCAATAGGCTTATTTACATCACATTTAATAAATTCAAAATCAGGATACTGTAATAAATGGTCAATATTTTGAATAGTGGAGTTGGATAAATTATCCAAGCAAATTACCTTAGCCTCTTTAAGCAGACGTTCACAAATATGAGAACCTAAAAAACCCGCACCGCCGGTAACCAACACATTTTTTTTCTCAAAAATAATTGACTCACCACTTTTCATAATTTAGCTATTTTTAGTCAAACAATAAATCACTATTATTATATCACACTATAAAAAAACCTTCCATCCTACCTCGCTACCCGCCCCCGCCGGCTGCCATTCCTCTAATTTTTTAACTTCATCCGACCAAACCACCACTGATTCACCAGGATAAACAGTAATAATTTCATCTTTATTATCCTGATTATAATTCCCCACCGAAATTGACAATAATCCTTTAACAGCAGAATCATAAGCCAAAAAATTCCGGAGTATTTCTCCAGCTTTATTATAAATTACCACCGTTGGTCCATCATTCAAAGATCCAGCTATTACATATTCACTATTACCATCACCATTCACATCCCCAGCAGAAATCTCTCCCCGACCAAGAACATTAACTGCAAATGAGTTACTCAATTCTTCAGCACTTTTAAATTGATGCATTTTTAATTTTCCTTGATCTTTGTAAAGAGCCAAAAGTTCGTTCTGCTTTGAAAAAGCGTTATAACTTAAAGCCAGAGACACACCTTCGTGTTTTTGACTGATATTATATTTTAACAATTCCTTTCCCTGAAGAGAAAAAACTTGATAAACATTCTTATCCGCATAATCAGGAGCCAAAATTATTTGTTCCTCGCTATTGCCCCAAATTTTGCCAGATAAAATATTCAACCTACCTTTGGCCGTGACTGGCCAACTGTTTATTTTTTTGTCACCACTGTCATAAATACTAATTTCCACAGTTTGCTTATTTTTTCTTTTTTCCACCACCCAAAATTTTTCACCATTTTGATCTTGAAAAACTTTGGCCGCCAGTGCCTGTTTTAAAAATATTTTATTATCACTATTCTGAGACAAAGAATTTAAATCTTTAGTAAAAAAATTACCAGTTTTAAAATCAAGAACAGACAAATTATTTAATGGTCTGGTTGCCTCCAGCTTGGCAATAGCATATTCCACAGCTTTATCAGCTTGCAATAATCCTGCACCAAAAATATTGGCATAATCAGCTTCATCTTGGCTAGGTGTATGATGCACTGTTGACAAAATGGCCTGATAAATTTCTTTGGGACCCCACTCTTCATGAATTCCTTTTATTAAAGCCGCTACTCCGCTTACCAACGGTGTTGCAAAAGAAGTACCTTTGTATCCTCCACCATATTTTAGAGGAAAACCATCAGTAGGTGAAAAACGTAAAGTACTAGTAATCTCCACACCAGGAGCAGTAAGATCTATACAATCAGAACCAACATCGGAAAACACGGCCAAATGATGAGAAACGTCAACAGCACTAACACCCAAAACCCATGGCTCGCTTTCTCCAGCATCCGCACAAACCGGATAAAGTGGACTAACATTTAAATCCATCATACTATTTCCGGCAGCAGCCACTACCACTATTCCTTGATCAAAAGCATATTTTACTGCTAACTTTACCTCTGGATCAGCATCGCCCACAGCGCTAATATTAATAATCTTAGCCCCATTATCCACTGCATAGCGAATGGCTTTAGCTAATGGTTTCAAATTAGCACCGCTACCGCTATCATCCAAAACTTTTAAATTCATTAATTCCACTTTCCAATTTACACCAGCAATGGCTTCATTATTATTACCCACAGCACCAATTAAACCAGCCACCAAAGTACCATGGTTAAACACTCCTTCTTTTTTTTGTTCAGGAGTTAAATAATCAAATTCTGGCCGCGGGTCATTGTTTCCCAAGGCTTCTTCCGCATCAATTATTCCATCATGATTATAATCCGCTGGCACAAAATTCCAACCATAAACATCATCCACATAACCGTTGTGGTCATCATCAATACCATTATAAGGAATTTCTTTTTTATTAATCCAAAGATTATCAATTAAATCTGGATGAAACATGTCAAAACCATTATCTATTACTGCCACCACTACGTCTTCTGAACCAGTATTCAAATCCCAAGCTTGATATAAACCAATATCTTTATAAGCCCATTGCTCGGCGCCTGGATCATTAGGAATACGCGCCAAAGCTGTAACTGGTAATAATAAAAATATTGTTAAAAACAAAAAAAACTTCCGCATAGAAATACTTAATATATTTTTTAATTCTATAAAAGTGAAATCACGCCATTATTACTCACTGTGGGATAATCCATGTCTGATTCATTATCGGAAATGCCACCAGCAGGATTACCAATATCAATTGGATATAATGAGTTAATAACAAATAGACCAGAAAAATTATTATTGGTAAATCCCGAATCACTAACATTTGAACCTACAAAACAAAAATTACCGCGACGATTATAATAATATTTTCCATCGGACACTCTCTTAACCACCAAACCATAGGGATATTCATAAACCCCGCTTGGCACATTAATTATTTTATTGCCCAAAGGAGTGTAACCTCGTAATATCTGTTTTCCATCTTTCACCCCTTGATTACTAGTATAAGGATCAGTAGGATCACTAAACCAATAATAAATTTCTTCATAATCAGACAAGCCGTCACTATCAGAATCACTAGAATAATCACTGGTGCCATATTCTATCTCCACCTGCTCTGGTACACCATCCTTATCATGATCCAAAATCCCTTGTGACACATTGGCAGCATCATAACTTCTTACAAAGTAAGAACTATTATAGATTGGGTCCAGCGTCAAAACTCGATTCTGCCAATCTTTGCCATATAATAAATAAACATTGGTCTCTGATAACATTGGTCTTAACACACAACCTGGTTCTACAGCATAAACTTTTGGAAAACCACTAAATTTTAAAAGCCAAGTGCCAGGCCTCACACAAACTGGTTGACCAACTGTATAATCCTTTAACTTAGAATCGCTTACATAAATTAAACCACTAAAATCCTTGTACCAAGAATGAAAAACAGCACTATTTATAAAAGGGTGAATTTTTGCATCATAACCAAAATAATAAACTGTACCCGTCTGGCCTTTTAACAAACTGCCTTCTTTTAAATAACGGCTCGGCTCAATAAAATTAATCTGACGAGATACAATTATATTATTATTATCAATATCTATAAATTTAACGTAAACTGTTTTCTGACCACTACCAGAAGTTAAAGTCCAATTAACAGCTACTGCCGGATCCTGTGGCAGAGCAGCGGAAAAATCACTGGAATTACTTACCAAAAAACTATCCAATTTTTTTGAATAAGAAAAATTAAGTACCACCTGTCTCAAATTAGTATCCTTGTCGCTATTATTAATATTAAAATCAGCATACAAACCTTCCGGAGAAGTTAAATTTATCTGTGCTGAATACACTGTGCTTTCTCCTTCTGTACCTTTAAATTGTGCATAAACCACTTTAACACCTTCACCAAAAGACAACCTCCACATTTTTTCACCATTAAAATTTTCCCAATCACTATCTGATAAATCAACCAAATTGGAAACTTTCATATACTGAGTTCCTGTTGGTCCATTAAGATACAAGATAACCTTACGGGTATTAGTGTAGACAGCCCCTTGATTAATAGTAACATAAGTAGAAGTAAGTGCTGTGTTGGTAAACACAAAAATTCCCAGAATCAACAGCAATAACCAAAGTTGCTTTTTTAACATAAATATGATAGATTATCTACAAACGTAAAAACTAAACAGCCTTAATTATTATACTAAATATTTGGGTTTTAGGCAATTTATGCGCTTTATTTACCGTATTAAACAACTAATGCTGGGTGGTGGAGATCTACTCTGTTTTGCAGTTGGTTTTTGGTTAAGTTTGGCTCTGCGCTACTGGCAAATCCCCCCCTGGGAAAAAATCAACGCTGGTTTGGGATTATTTTTTATTCTTTTCCTTTTTTGGATAGTAATAATCTTTATCAACGGATTATATGATCTGCATCTTTTAAAGGAAACAAAAAAATATAAAAGATTCCTAGAAGCTGCCGGTATTTCTGCAATTTTTGGCATAATCTATTTTTACATTGTCCCAACTAATTCACTCAGCCCTAAAACACTATTATTGTTTAACGTCTGTTTTGGTTTTGGTTTAAGCTATCTCTGGCGCTTAATCTATAACCATTACCTCAACGCCGGTGCTTTAAAAACCAAAATTATTTTTGTGGGCTACACACCAGAAACAGAAGAATTAATTAGCATTATTGCCAACTTTCCTGAGCGTGGCTACCAAACTGTGGCGTTAATTGATCCTGCCCAAAAAACCAGACCAGAAGATCATCCTTTTTTTGAAATTTACCAAGATTTAACTGATTTAGAATCCTCGGTTCGCACTCACCAGGCCGAGATTTTAATAATTGCCCCCCATCTCAAAAAAGAGGATTCCGTATTAAGAGAACTTTACAAACTCTTTTTTTGGGATATAAAAATTATTGATTTGGCTTCTTTTTATGAAATAATCACCGGTAGAATTCCCCCTTTTACTTTTTCCGAGGCCTGGTTTTTAGAACACCTAAAACGTGATTTACCCATCTACGATAAAATCAGAAATGCTTTTGATCTTTTGGTTGGCGGACTAATGTTTTTACTGTTTATTATTCTTCTACCTTTTATTTATTTGCTAATTAAATTAAGTTCACCCGGACCAATTTTCTTTACCCAAAAAAGAATTGGCCAATTAGGTAAACCATTCACTATTTATAAATTCCGTTCAATGTTTGCCATTTCTGCCGACGGCAGCGCAGAAATAGACGGCGCCCAATTTGCTGTAAAAGATGATATACGAATAACTTGGATAGGAAGATTTTTAAGAAAAAGCCGGCTTGATGAACTTCCTCAATGTCTTAATTTATTAAAACGAGAAATTTCTTTAATTGGTCCCCGGCCAGAAAGACCAGAAATTGTGAGTCATCTTACTGAATTATTACCATATTATCCTTTAAGAAACATGGTAAAACCCGGACTTACCGGCTGGGCAGTTATTCATCAAAACTATACTGATAATTATGAGAGTTCTTTGCAAAAATTACAATATGATTTATTTTATATAAAAAACCGTTCCTTCTTGTTAGATCTAGCAATTATTCTTCGCACCATTAATGTGATAATTAGAATGATGGGACAATAATAACAAGATACAAAATACACATAAAAATATACAAAATAACATACAAATAAAAAACCTGCTTTCAGCAGATTTTTTATTATATTGTATTTTATTATGTGTATATTGTATCTTGTTAATCTATTCCCCACTCTTTCTTTAACTCCTCAATTCCCTGTTCCAATTTTTTCTTTGGTTGCCAGTTAATTAATTTTTTTGCCAAAGAATTATCAGCATCAGTGCGACGCGGATCACCTGGACGAGCCGCAATGTTAATTGCAGCGCCACCAATTAATTTCACCAGTTCATTTACAGAACGTGGATCATGGTTGCCAATGTTCATTACTTCTCCCTTACCCACGTTTTTAGAATTCATGGCCAAAAAATTCGCTTCGGCAATATCAGTCACGTGAGTATAATCTCGATAATATTCTCCATCACCACACACAGTCAATAATTCCCCAGCTTTTTTCTGTTTCAAAAATTTACCAATCACCAGGGCATAAGCACCTTCTGGATCCATATAAGGCCCATAAACATTAAAATATCTAAGAGAGACTGTTTCCAAACTGTAAAGTTCGGCAAACAAACGACAATATTCCTCGCCAATATATTTTTGTAATCCATAGGGGCTCATTGGTCTAGTTTTCATTGTTTCCACATAAGGCGAAATCGGCTGGTCACCATAGGCCGAAGAAGAAGCACTGTAAACCACCCGTTTAACCTTAGCATCACGGGCCGCCACCAAAACATTCAAAGTGCCGGTAACATTATTTTCATTAGTTTCTTGAGGATGTTCCACAGAATAAGGCATACGCGGTATAGCTGCCAAATGAAAAACCCCTTCAACCCCTTTCATGGCCTTTTTTAAATCGGACATTTTTCTAATATCACCTTTAAGATATTCTACACCTTCAAAAAACCGCTGTTTAATTTTACCGCCGCTATAATTATCCAACACTCGCACTTGATGCCCGGCCTCTTTTAATTTTTTTACCAAATTAGCACCAATAAAACCTGCACCACCAGTTACTAAATAATACATAATTATTAAGTGTTATTATTAAAAAAAATATTTTTAGATAACTATTTAATTTTAGTTATCCTGATTAAAAATTTCAAAATTCAAATATCCAATTTCCAATCAATGACAAATTTCAAATATCAAAATTAACAATTTGGATTTTGAATTTGATTTGACATTGGAAATTAGACATTTAACATTTCACATTCTATTCTCCTTTAAATTCTACTAAACTAAAAGTTTTTATTCCTTGTTCGGTTAATTTAGCTACCCCTTTCAAATCCGGCAAATTTATAATAAAAGCGCATTCTACCACTTCTCCACCTGCCTTTTGAATTAATTTACAAGCAGCAGCGGCCGTACCGCCGGTGGCTATTAAATCATCCACCAATAAAATTTTATCTCCTGCGGAAATGGCGTCAGTGTGCATTTCAATTTTATCTTTTCCATATTCTAAATCATATTCTTCACTTATTACTTCAGCGGGTAATTTACCCTTTTTTCTAATTGGCACAAACCCCACACCCAGTCGATCAGCCAAAATTGCGCCCACAATAAAACCACGCGATTCTATGCCAGCTACCTTATCAATTTTAACATCTTTATATCTTTTAACAAATTCATCAGCTACCGCTTTAAAACCCTCGGCATCTTTAAGCAAGGTAGTGATATCACGAAACATCACTCCTGGCTTAGGCCAATTTGGCACAGTGCGAATTTTATCTTTAATACTACTCATACAAACTATTCCTTTAAACTTTTTACTGTTTCCACCAATAAATCAGTAACCTTCTTAATATTCTGAGCAAAAATTTCTAAAACTTTTTCCCAAGTCACCGGTTCTTCATTTTCTCGCCAACAATCATAATCAGTAGACATAGCTACCGCGGCATAAGGTACCCCCGCTTCTTTAGCCAAAATAGCCTCTGGTGCAGTGGTCATGTTTATGACATCGGCTCCCCACTGTTGATACATTTTACTTTCTGCTTTTGTAGAAAATCGCGGCCCTTCAATAGTTACCACTGTACCAATTTTATGATATGATAAATTCAATTTTTCACAAGCAACAATAAACTTATCTCGCAATTTTTTATCAAACGGTTCTGCCAAAGAAACATGAATCGGCCGATGCGGTTCAAACTCTTCATAATAACTGGAAAGTCGGTGTTTAGTAAAATCAATAAATTGATCCAGGATCACCAAATCCCCTGGTTTAATTTCTTCACGAAGCGACCCAACCGCCGTGGTACCTAAAATTATCTTGCACCCATAATCCTTTAAAGCCCAAATATTGGCCCGAAAATTTACCTTTGTGGGAGTAATGGTATGCTCATAACCATGACGAGAAAGCAAAACAATTTCTACATCATTAATCAGGCCGACTCGCAAAGTAGAAGTGGGCTTACCATAAGGGGTATCTAAATCCAATTCTTTTTGTATTTTAAAAACATCCAATTTCTCTAAGCCCGACCCGCCAATAATACCAATTTTTAACATAATATTAAATGATATAAAATTAATTATTTACTGCCCTTAATAAAAGGTGACCCCACAGCAATTATATCAAAACCAGCTTTTTGTAAATCATCGTAGCGATGTTGCAACATACGACGCCCATCCATTATAATTGGTCGTTCTTTTTTTTGCAATAAGCTATCAGCCAGTTCTCTAAATTGAGGCCAATCAGTGGCAATTATAATCACCTCTGCAGAATTTATTGCCGCCAACTCATTATTAAAATACTTAATAATATTTGATTCTGGAAAAACTTTTTTAAACCATTCAGTAGCCGCCAAATCATAACAATTTATTTCTTTAACCTGTTTATCCAATAAAAAATTAACAATATCTACACTTGGAGTATTGCGTATGTCATTGGTATCTTGCTTAAAGGCCAAGCCCAATAAAGTCACCTTTTTATCCTGCCAATCAAATCCAACTTCTTTTTCTGTTCTACTTAAAAACAACTCCAATTGTCTTTTATTTGCTAAGTAGGTTTCATTAATCAAAACTGCATTTTGGCCGGCTATTTGCAATTGATGTGAAAGCGAACGAGCATCCTTTATAAAACAACTTCCACCTGCATACAAACTATTATAAAGCCCCCAACTGCCAATCCGTGGATCATTGGTTAAAATTGTTCGGATGTTCTCAAAAGTTAAGTCAGAGAAAGTTTCGCAAGTTCTTCCAATCACATCATAACAAACTGCTAATTTATTAAACAAATAATAATTAGCCAAAAGTTTCCCAGCCGCAGCTTCTTTAGGGTTGACTTCAATATATTTTACAGAAGTAGAATTATAAAATCTCTGATAAAGTTGCCTTACTATTTCAAAGTCTTCTTTTTTCCAAGCGCCAATCACTACCCGATCTGGATGCAATGACCCTTGAATAGCTTTCCCTTCCACCAAAAATTCTGGATTGGAAACCACGCCATAGTTCTTCACTCCAGCCTTATTCATCATTTCTTCAGTTCTATTAACCATGTCTATGGGCACAGTGCTTTTATTTATAATAACAATATATTTTTTCTGCTTACCCTTATTTCTTCTCAACAAACTTTTTGATAATTGTTCAGCAGCTGCAAAATAATATTTCAAATCACTCTCCCCTGTTTCCCCAATTTCGGGTGTTGGTAAACACATTAAAACTGCATCACAGTCATCCAAAAACTTTTCAACCTTTTTATAATTAGTAGTAAATTCAATCCTTTCCTGGTTTCTAACCAACAAATCTCCCAAGCCTTCCTCGTATAAACAATTTTTTATTTTGTCTCTATCTCCAGAACCAAGCATTTCTATTTTTCGTTCGTCAATGTCGTAAACAAGTACCTCCTGGCCACTATCAGCAGAAACAGCCGCTGAACAGGCACCAACAAATCCTGAACCAATATATAGTATTTTCATAAATTAAATAATAGATTTAAAATAATTTATTGTTTCTATTAGTCCATCCTGAAAATTAATTTTAGGCTCCCAATTCAGTATTTTCTTAGCCTTGGAAATATCCGGTTTTCTCTGCTTTGGATCATCAACTGGTAAATCCTCAAAAATAATTTTGCTTTTTGATCCAGTTAATTCTAACACTTTTTTGGCCAATTCCAAAATAGTAAATTCTCCCGGATTCCCTAAATTAATCGGTCCGGTGATTTTATCGTTGGTATTCATCATTTTAATTAACCCTTCTACCAAATCATCAACATAACAAAAACTTCTAGTTTGAGAACCATCACCATACATAGTTATGTCTTTATTTTCCAAAGCTTGCAAGATAAAATTAGAAACAACCCTGCCATCGTCTTTGGCCATTTTGGATCCGTAAGTATTAAAAATTCTGACAATTTTTATTTTTAAATTATGCGTGCGCCAATAATCAAAAAACAAAGTTTCTGCGCAACGTTTGCCTTCATCATAACACGCTCTAGGACCGTCCGGATTTACATTACCCCGATATTCTTCCGTTTGTGGATGAACAATGGGGTCACCATACACCTCAGAGGTAGAGGCTTGCAATATTTTTGCCCCATGGTGTCTAGCCAAACCCAACATATTGATGACTCCTATAGTATTGGCCTTGATGGTACGAATGGCATTTTTTTGATAATGAATTGGCGAGGCCGGACAAGCTAAATTATAAATTTCATCAATTTTTTCATCAATAAATAACGGCTCAATTATATCATGTTCAATTAATTTAAAATTTGGATTGACTAATAAATCTGAGACATTTTCCCGACTACTGCTTAAAAAATTGTCTACACAAATTATTTTATTGCCTTCCTGCAAAAGTCGTTCACCTAAATGCGAACCGATGAATCCGGCGCCGCCGGTAATAAGAATGGTTTTCATATTATTTAATTATTACTTGTTGATAAATTTTTTCAATCTCCATTAACATTTTTTCCAATTGTTTTGCTAAACGGCTGACAAAAATTCCTCCTTTTCCTGCACGATTGTGGATAACTCTATTTTATCCCCCTTCTTGTCACCAACTGTTAATTTGCCCCTCCCTGTGAGGAAAACCAACAAAGGATTGAAAGGCTTTGCTAATAAATTAAATATCAGATTAGAAACATTCATTTGCCTTTGCTAATAGTAGCTATAATAATTTTAATTAAGCCAAATATCATTTCGGAAAAACTTCCACTTTGTCATATTTTATGGTAAACTGAATTCACTCATTATTACCTACAAACTTTAACCTAAAACTTCAAAATCTGCCTAAAATTTTCCACTTAGATTATTAAACTAAATTTTAAATAATTATATCACATTCACCAGTAAAAGAAAATGCCCATGCTAGACAAATTTCTTAAAATAATAAAAAAAATACTTCCCCAAAAATGGCAATGGCTACTGGAACATGAGGGGTTGAAACGCTATTCTGCTAATATTAGCTGGCTGTTTTTGGGACAATTTTTTTCTTTAGCAGTCTCATTTTTTATTGGTGCTTGGATTGCCCGTTATCTCGGCCCCGCTAACTACGGCACCATCAGTTATATTGTAGCCTTTGTCGGTATTTTCGGATTTATTGCTGATTTAGGAATTACCAATACCATAAATCGAGAACTAATTAAAACACCAGAAAAAAGTGATGAATTACTGGGTGTTGGCTTTATTTTAAGAATAATCGGTGGACTGGCGGCTTTTAGCTTGATTTTATTTTCAACCTTATTTCTTAAAACTACTGTTCTAATAAAAGTACTGATAATATTGTATTCTACAATTTTCATTTTTCAGGCTTTTGGCATTATTGCTGTATTTTTTCAGGCAAAAGTAAAATCAAAACACAATGTTTATGCCCAAACATTAGCCATCATTATGTCTTCCTTCTTAAAAGTGATTTTAATTTTATTGGGCAAAGGAATTATCTGGCTAACAATAATTTACACTTTAGATGTTATTTGGCAAAGCGTTTTTTACATATTTGTATATTATCGCCAAGGATTTAATATTTGGCATTGGAAATTCAATAAAACAATTGCCAAATCAATTTGGCATGACTCTTGGCCACTCATGCTCTCAGCGGCCGCAGCTTACATTTATTTAAGGATAGACCAGGTATTAATTGGCCAAATGCTGGATATTAAAGCTGTGGGTTTTTATGCTGCCGCTGTCAAAATTGCCGAAATTATCTATTTTATACCAACAATAATCTGTACTTCGCTTTTTCCTGCCATAATCAATGCAAAAAAAACTAACGCCGAATTGTACCATCAAAGATTAAGTAAATTATATAAACTGATGTTAGCAACAGCCATATTTATTTCTGTTCCACTAACCATCTTTTCTCATTGGATTATTGTTTTTCTTTTTGGTTCAGCCTATGCGCTATCTGCACAAATTTTGTCCATTTATACTTGGTCAAGTATAGGAGTATTTTTAGGAATAGCAATGACCCAATATCTAATGGCAGAAAATTTGACCAAAATAATTTTTATTTCAACCGTAACGGCCATGATAACCAACATTGCACTAAACCTTATCTTAATTCCCAGAATCGGTTTAAACGGCGCAGCCTATGCCACTTTGATTTCTTACTTTGTGGTACCATTAATGGTTTTTCTATATAATAAGTTTAAAAAATAATTATTAACTAATGAAAAATAACCCCAACTTTGGGGTTATTTTTATTTCAACTTATTTAAATTAAACAAAGACCTCTAACATTAATTTTACTACGGTCTCATAACTAAACTTTTTTGCTTGTGCCAAACCCCTAGCAATCATTATTCGACATTTTTCCTCATGAGCAAGTATTTCTACTAATGCTTCAGCAAAACCTTGAGTATTGCTTGATTCTAAAAGCACAACTGATTCGCCAACCACCTCTGGCAAAGAAGAAGTGCTGGACGTAAGCACTGGAACACCAGATTGCATTGCTTCTAAAACTGGTAGACCAAATCCTTCATAAAAGGACGGAAAAAGAAATACCGAAGCCAAATTGTAAAAATAAGGCAATTCTTCATCTGTTACTGATCCGCAATAATATATATTTTTTGATTTCTTGAATTGTTTTAGATATTTTTTCCCCCCAAAGCCCAAACGACCAACCAACACTATTGGCAACCTTGATTCTTTTTCTTGCAATATTTTGCCAATTTCCAGTATACCTTTAATATTTTTTCGCCCTTCAATCATGCCCACATATAAAATAAACTTTGGCGGCAGGCTATATTTATTTTGTAACTTCTCAACTTCTACGGCCGACAGTTCGCGCTGACTAAAATGCTGATCACAACCCGGATAAGTTACTGTAATTTTTTCTGCTGGCACTTTTAAAAATTTAATAATATCACGTTTTGACGATTCTGAAACAGTAAAAATATGATTCGCTCTTTTTATTGAACAACGTACTATGAATGAAGAATACCAACGGTAAATAGATGAATGAAATTTTTTGTCAACAAACTGAAAAAGATCATGAATAGTAACAACATTTTTTGTTCCTGTCTGACAAATTGGCAAGAGATTGTTTGGTGAAAAAAAAACATCAATTTTTTCTTTTGCTAAATAACGCGGCAATATTATATTTAACCAAAATGGAGATAAAAATTTTTGCATTAATTTATTTTTGGGATAATTATTTGAAAAAATATTTTTAATATTTTTGGCAACAAAAGTTCTTGTTAATGGCCGACAAGAAAAAAGAATGTACTCATTTTCTGAATCAAGCTTTAAAATATTTTCCAAAATATTACTAAGATAACGACCTACTCCGGTAGTTGGCCGCTCTAATACTCGTGCATCAATTCCAATCTTCATAAAGTCAAATTAATATCCTTAAATCTAACCAGAAAGATATCCAGATTGACGGATAAATTTTTATATCTGTATATCTGGATTATCTGAAAATCCGGATAATATTTTAGCTACTTCTAATAAATTATTAACCTCATATTTAGCTGGCACCGAACAAGTATATCTGTCGCCTTTTACCAAAAATGTAGTAAGCCCGCAATTATTACCAAACATAATATCACCATCTTTATCCCCTATCATAATTGATTTTGCGACATTAACTTTAAAATCAGCTTTGACTTGTTCAAACATACCAATTTTTGGTTTGCGGCAATTACAATTATCATCCGGATGATGAAAACAAAAATAAGTGCGAGTAATATTTACTCCCTGTTCTTTTAACATTTTCAACATGATGTTGTGAAAATCATTAGCTGTTTCTTTGCTAAAATAACCCCTGGCCACTCCTGCTTGATTGGTAATAATCACTAACGAATATCCCATCTTTTCTAACTCTTTTAAACCTTTTACCGCATTTGGCAAAATCTTAATTTTTTCTGGTTCGTGCATGTAACCATAATCATAAATAATTACTCCATCACGATCCAAAAAGGCTATTTTTTCCATACAAATAATTTTATGTTTTAAACAGCAATCTGAGTTTCAATCAACCCACATAAAATATGAATCACGGTTAATCCAATTTCTTGTATTCGCGCCGTAACGGTGGCAGGCACCACAATAGTATAATCACAGAACTCTTTAATTTTTCCACCACCATTGCCGGTTAAGCCTACAGTAACCAGCCCCTTTTCCTTGGCCATTTCTATAGCTTTAATAACATTTTTAGAATTACCACTGGTAGAAATACCAAAAAAAACGTCTCCCACCGAACCCAAAGCATTAATTTGACGAGCAAAAACACCTTCAAAATCATGATCATTACTCCAGGCCGTTAAAATAGAAACATCTGTAGTTAAAGCAAAAGCCGAAAAACCAGCGCGGTCCTTTTCATATTTACATACTAATTCGGCAGCAAAATGCTGAGCATCAGCTGCCGAACCGCCATTTCCAGCAACCAATATTTTTTTATTTTGCTGCAAACAACTTACCAGAGCTGTAGCCACTTTTTCTATGGAAGAAACAAAAATCTCATCATTAACAGCCTTTGTTTTAAGTTCTGCTGCCTCTTTTAATATTTGTGAAATATATTCTTTCATATTATATGATTATAACCTCTTCTTTAAAGCAACCCCGTGAAACGCATGATTACTTCGCCTGGATGGATTGTTACCGTGAATGCCGTAACGTGTCGTTAGTTTGTCGTAAATATGGCATTGGTAGAAAAACTTTCTATCGCTGACATAAACGTTATGACTCATGGAATTTAATAAGTAAGGTATTGCAGTAGCGATATTTTATTATTATTCTAATCTTTTCAGTATAACTTGGCCAAAACTATTAGCCTGCCCAAAACATTTAAACTCAAATCCTGTTTCATCAAGAAAATCGCGAAAAGCACGTTCTTCATGATTAATAGAGTTAAATTCATCAAAATAAATCCAAGTTCCTGGTTTAATAATATCGCGCAATTTCCGTAAAGCATAAATTGTGCTTGAGTAAAGATCAGCATCCATCATTAAAATGACATGTTTTTTGTCTGGTGGTTCATATGTTGAAAGTGTTTCCTGAAATAATCCCTTAAAAAATTTCACTCGTATGTCATTTATTTGAGGTATTTTTCCATCATTGGTATACCGCCCTGATTCTTCATTTCCCCATGCTTCAGGTAAGCCCTCAAATGTATCAAATCCATGGAAAACTGTATCCGGATGTCGGAGCAATTCAACCCACTTTCGAGTTGCATCTGCCTTCCAAACACCAAATTCCATATAGAGCACTGGCTCATTTTGAAGTTCTTTGCCAATAATTTCGAATAATTGTTCTCTGTTTTTAAATTGTGGCGTCTGAGTATAACCTTGAGTCTGCAACCAAGTTCCAAATTCAAGTGCTCCAACAGTACTTATTAGCTTTCTCCGTAACTTTAACCCTAAGTGTGGGCCTAGAGCATAAAGAAATGATTTAATATTCATATGAATATCACTTAAATAAAACAAATATATTGTACCATAAATAATTAATTAATCAATGACCTAAAAGCTAATTGACTTTTAGGCCTAATTCCAGTATATTTAACACCAAAAGAACCCCTAAAGTTCAACTATGAAACCAAAAATTCTTATCTTTTTAACCCGTTTCCCCTACCCAGCTACCGATGGCACTCGTCACAAAATTCTTGACGACGTAGTTAGTGGTTTAACCAAAAATTTTGAGCTTAATTTTTTAATTGTCACTAATGAAAAACCTTCAACTGAACAAGTAAAATTTTTGGAAGACAATTTTGGACAAGTAACTGTATTTTATTATCCTAAATGGCAAGTATGGAAAAATGTCTGCCTAACTTTATTCAGTTCTTATCCTTTGCAAGCTGGTTATTATTATTTTAAAAAAGTCCAAGACTGGTTTATAAAAAATTTAGTTAATTATGATGCGGTATACGCCCACACCCTGCGCTTAGGAAAATATCTGGAAAAACTCAGTGCTGAACAAAAAAAGAAAATCATGTTGGATTTTAATGACGCTATTTCCCTTAATTATCAAGAAGCAAAAAAGAAGGCCTCACTTTTCTGGAGATTTATTTACAGTCTAGAAGCCAACCGAGTTAAAAATTATGAAAAAAAACTTTTAAACACTCTCAATTATTTTAATGTTGTTTCACAATTTGATAAAGAATATTTATTACAAAACGTAAATATAACAAAAATAATTTTTAATAGTATTCCCCACGGCGTAAATTCCGTTCTTTTCAATACCCTGCCTATTTCTCCCCAAAAAAGATTGGTATTTATGGGCAATCTTTCCTACCCGCCCAATCTTGATGCCATACAATATTTTTTAAAAAATATATTTTCTCAAATTCTAGAAAAGATGCCCAATCTACAATTATGTATTATCGGCGGAGGCAACAATTTAACAAGACAAATATTTAAAAATGTTACTTTCACTGGTTTTATAAAAGAACCAGCTCAGCTTATTGCTGATTCCTCAATTTTTGTAGCTCCATTAAGATTTGGAGCAGGTATGCCCACCAAAATTTTAGAAGCCATGGCCCTAGGCCTACCAGTTATCACCACCCCGCTTGGCGCCAGAGGCATCCCAGGGCTAATCGACAAAAACAACATATTGATTAAAGATTTCCACGACACAGCTGGCTGGGCTAACCTAGTTTGTGATATAGTAAGCAATGAACCATTAAGAAAAAATATTGGCAATAAGGCTCGCGATTTTATTAAGGAAAACTATTCTGACAAAATTGCTGGACAAAAATTTTGCGACTTTTTTACTGAAATTATCTATAAAAAATGAAAGCCCTTATTTTAGCGGCTGGACGTGGCACACGTTTAGGACCGCTTACCAACACTATACCCAAGCCCCTGTTACCTATAAAAGATAAGCCATTTTTGGAATATTTAATTAATTTTTTAAAAAATAAAGGCACCAAAAAAATTGTTATTGCCATTGGCTACCGAGGCCAAAAAATAAAAAAATATTTTACAACTGGCAAACGACAAGGTGTGGCTATACAATACTCTGCCGAAAATGGACGCTACCTTTCTGGAACTGGCGGAGCGGTTAAAAAAGCAAAAAATAAACTTAAAAACGATGATTTTTTGGTGCTTAATGGTGACAGTTTTGTTGATGTTGATATTAAGAAAATTTATGATTTTCACAAAAAAAATAAATCCTTGGTTACTATGGTGGCAGTACAGTTAAAAAATGTTGAACGCTACGGTTCGTTGTCAATCTCTGCGAAAAATAAATTACTGGCCTTTAAAGAAAAAGGCAAAAAAGGAGCTGGTTTTATTAACGGCGGAATTTACGTATTTAATAATAAAATTTTTAAATATTTTCCTCAGACAAGATTTGTTTCTTTAGAAAAAGATATTTTTCCCAGAATACTAAATCAAATAACAATTTATAAATCTCACGGGTACTTTATTGACATCGGCCTGCCGGCTGATTACAAAAGAGCCCAAAAAGAATTACCAAAATTATGAAAAAAACTATCATCAAAAGCCGCGCCCCAGTTAGAATTAGTTTTGCTGGCGGCGGCACCGACGTTAGCCCTTTCCCGGAAAAATATGGAGGAGCAGTAATCAACGCTTCTATTTCCCGATATGTAACTTCAGCTCTAGAATTTAGAACTGACAAAAAATTGGTTATCTCTGTGGCTGGCGAAAAAGAATTTATTTGTCCAAACATCCAAAAACTAGTCTATGACGGCCATCAAGATTTGATTAAAGCTGTTATTAAACATCTTTATCATTCACACCAAGGATTAAATATTTATATAAAAAATGATGTGCCACCACAATCGGGATTGGGTGGTTCTTCTACGCTTTTTATTAGCATTATTGGCTTATTTAATGCCCTGTTAACAAACAAACTAGACAAATACCAAATTGCCGAACTAGCCTATAAATTAGAACGAGAAGAATTAAAAATACCCGGCGGCCGGCAAGATCAATATGCAGCAGTTTTTGGAGGAATAAATTTTATAGAATTTAAGGGCCAAGATTTTGTACGCGTTACGCCGCTTGATTTACCCAAAGAAATCATTGCCGAATTAGAAGAATCTTTAATACTTTTACATCTAGGTCCCCGTAAAGAATCATCTACTAATATTATTATCAGTCAAACCAAAAATGTGCAAAAAGGCGGCCGTTCGCTTGAACCAATGATGCGTACCAAAAAAATGGCTTTAAAAATCAAAGAAGCCTTTCTTTCTAATAATTTAAAAAAAGTTGGAAAAATACTCGATGAATCCTGGAAATTAAAAAAGAAATTTGCGGCTGGAATCACCAATCCCCAAATTGAAGACTTATACGCCCGCTTAAAAAAGAAAGGCGCCTTGGGCGGTAAATTAACCGGCGCTGGTGGCGGCGGACACATGCTCATCTATTGTGAATTCCAAAAAAGAAATGACGTAGAAAAAGAAGCATTAAAATGGGGAGCCCAGATAGTTCCTTTTAGGCTTGAAAGCCACGGCATGACAACCTGGGAAAGCTAATTAATATTTAACATGAAAAAACTAATTTATCTGGCCCCTGACATTGATCTCTCAAAAAATGAGGGCGGCAAGGTACATACTCTGGGTGAAATCAAATATTTACAAGAGCATTTTGATATCATTTTGCTTGTTTCGCAAAACCAAAAAGCTTTCCCCATTGACCCCCAAGTTTATCAAAAAATTAAAACTCTAACTATCCCCCACTGGCTACACCAACCAATATTCAGAATCCTTTTTGAATCAACCTTTTTAATCTTCTACGCTCTGTATCTGCGGGCTTCAGGTTACCAGTACACGATTGAAAGATCATACCGTTTCGGCGGTTGGTTTTCTATTTTCTTCTCCCTAACAGGTGGAAAATCTTTGTACTTAATGATTGAACCTCTATATTATGGTGCTCCACTTCTCGACGCTTTCACCAAACTAATGGCGCGCTTTTTGAACATTTTTGTTAAATATTTTCTTATTACTTATCCCAGTATGGCCTATCTGCTTCTACTCCAAAAAACAAAAATTGTTTGGACTGGAGTTGATAGTGAATTTTTTAATCCTCAAAACACCGACGAGAAGTTACTTCAACAACTAAAATTAAAACCCGGCCAAACAATAATTTTTTATAGCGGCAGCATTCAGAACTGGCATTCAGTTGACCTTATTTTGGAAGGCGCTCAAGACCAACCGGAGATAATTTTTTTGTTGGTTATTTCCGGTAAAACTCAGGATATAGAAAATTTAAAAAACAAAATTATAGAAAAAAATCTTAAAAATATAATCATCAAAGAAAATTTGTCCAACCAAATTTTACCTCATTACATTAATCTGGCTACCATTTGTTTGGCACTTTATGATAAAAATAATGAGGTATTAAGAAAATTTAATTATTTTTATTCGCCACTAAAGGTCCATGAATACAAAGCTTGTGGCAAACCCCTAATTGCCACAAATGTTGGTAATCTTATTCCCCTAGTTAGTAACTGTGGTATTTTAATTGAAAATAACAAAGAGAATCTTAAAAATGCTATTTTAAAACTATTAAGCGACAAAAACCTATATATCCAATACTCAGAGAAGGCCATAAAAGAGGTCCAAGAAAAATATAATTGGAAAACGGTAGCTAATTATTATGATGAACTCTTCCAGCAATAACAATTTAAAAGTTTCAATAATTGCGGCCGCTTACAATGAAGAAAGAAATATAAAAAATTTTCTCGCTTTTTGGCTAAACCAAACTTATCAGAATTTAGAAATTATTATTGTTGACGATGGCTCAAAAGACAATACTGTGACTTTGATAAAAACAGAACAAAAAAATAACCCAAAGTTAACTTTAATAGAAAATAAAATAAATAAAGGGATTGGTTATTCCCGCTATATGGGTTTTTTAGCAGCCACTGGAGAAATAATTAAATTTTCTGATACTGATATTGCCAATGATTACCCACTTGACCCGACATTTTTAGAACGATTAATAAAACCGTTTGCCGAAAATGACGATGTAGATGTAGTGTATATTGACTATACGCCCCTGATTGACGAAAAGAATATTCTTAGAACAATGGAAAACATTTTTTACTATTCAAGAGTGGCCAAAACTCCCCAAAACTACCAAACCCGAACCACCCCAGCCGGACACATGCCAACTATTTTTCGCAACAAAAAAATAGATTTAGCAGTACTACCAGATATTAAAAATGGCGAGGATAGATATATTGCAAATGAATTTCTAAAAAAATCCAGAAAACGCGCTCAGGCAGAAGGTATATATTGTGCCGATGCTTGTTTAAAAACTTTTACTGAATTGAAAAAACGTTACTTCAGCTATGGTAAAAACAGCTTAGATATTTGGCAGGTTAACAAACTAATTTTTTTAAAACATCTAACCAAACCATTTGCTGTCATAACTGCAATTATACTATTTTTAATTGGCTTAATTGATTTTGTTTTTTGCCAACAGATTAATTACCTATTATTAACTTTACCTTTTGTCGCTCTTTTGCTTTTATTTGAAATAATTACTTTGGTTTATTCTCTGCCCTATTTAAAAACAATAGAACTGCTTATTAAAGCAGTTCTATTTGGTCCATTAATCGTTTTTGCTCGTTATTTCTACACTTTTCTAGGAATGACTCAAATTTTTAAAAAATTAGCATAAGGGGAAAATTATTACTGCTTTATTGTTTAGTAAATAAATAATCACAATGGGTTTCCAAAACTTTATAACTAAAACCTAATCCTTTCAAATATTCAATAATTTGGTCTTTATTTTCTTGAGCATCAAGTATTTCACAAATAATACGCGTACCTTTAAAAACGTCTCCTAAAAGGTTTTGCGCTCCCCTTAAAACTTCAAATTCATGCCCTTCAACATCAATTTTAATCAACCTTACATCTTCTGTTCTTACTCCATGTTCTTTAAGAAAAGAATCAATATCAGTAGCTACAACACTAATAATGCTATGCTGTGCAGACGGTATAGCAACTACAATTTTTGAAATGCTCGACAGCTCAGGTTCAAGCTGAAAACTCAGCACACCCTTTTTAACAGAAAATGCGCTGTTTATTGGAACAACGTTGTTTAAATTATTCAATTTCACATTAGCTTCTAAATATTTAAAAGTATCAGGATTAGGTTCAAAAGAATAAACCTGGCAGTCAGGATATTTTTTCGCAACAACAATAGACCACTTACCCATATGTGCCCCTAAATCTAGAAAAAATCCTTTTTCACAAACAAAATATTTGGCCAATGCCCCCTCTACAATCTCTTTGGCTGCATAATCAAAATCAGATTTTGATTTTATTTTCCAAAAATAACCTTTTTTTGTTTTTAGAATATAATCATTCTTAAACAAATAAGGAAGATTAACATTTAACTTCAGATACCGATTAGCACGTATAACAAACCATTTTAATACTTTTTCTAA
>CAILTG010000023.1 GCA_903837125.1 Candidatus Magasanikiibacteriota bacterium
CCCCCCCTCGCCAATCACCAATCACAAAAAAAGTGAAAAACAATTTATTTCCGATAATGTATACGAATATACGAAGTTTTTATGTAATGAAATGGAATAAAAATTTGGGAAAAATTAAATTTATTTTTTATTCCCTAATATTACGTAGCCAACAATTATTTTGAAAAAAAATATTTGAATTACATAGTGGGTTAGAACTATTGATAATAGCCCCGAGCCGATTGCTGGTAACAGATTTTCATAAACACCTATTTTACAATTTGCGAATTCACTTTGGTATAGCCGTGAGCCGTACTCATATGTTTTGATAACAAAATCATAGCAAGAGGTGAAGGCGTTTATGTAATCCGCAAAAATTGATAGCCCTATAGCTAGTAGAATAATTATGTATAAGATTATTGATAGACGAAATTGCCATTTTTTAAATAAAAAGCTATGTTTTTCTCCATTATAGAATGGGAAAATAATTTTTTTCATAATAATTGTTAAAAATAAATTTTGATTTTTCCCTATATTCGTTGTTAGACGACGTTTTGGTTGTAATTAATAAATTTTAATTGGCAATAAATCCTACAGGCCGGACTTTTGTATTTTTTCTGGACTTGTAAACTTTGCCGTTAGATAATACGACACGAACATTATTAAAAATATTATGTTGGTCATTAATATTGTTCTTCGGAAACCATGTTTCCCAAATATCTGACTTTTCTAATTTACGCGGCAATTGTCGGCTCATAATCTCAATTTCTTTTTTGTCGTCCTTAACCCAAATATGTGTAATGGTAAATGTGGTTTCAGAAGAACAGTTAGATATTTTAACAAAATAATGTGGCTCTTTATTTTGGATATCTAAAAAATAAGCCTCATGTACAAGAACTTTTACTTTTGCTCTAGCATCTAAGGTCTGTAGGATTTTGTCTGTTAGCCACGTAAAACACATAAATTTATAATTGCTTAAACCAAAATTTCGCCTAACGTACGCGTATATACGATGTGCGTCAGCATATGGGTGGAGCGAAGCGGAACCGTATATACGCTGTTATCGGATGTAAATTATTTTTTCACTTTTCGTTTTTTTCGTTCGCTCTTCATTCACGGGGGGGCATTTATCGTTTCACGGAGGGGTGTGTCATTTCAATTTTTTCGTCATGTCCTCAATTTTTTTACAAAATTGTGAAACATTTTCTTTGGATATATTGGAACTAGTCATTTGTCGTAAGCTGTCTTGTAATTCTATTTTATTTAATCCGCCAGATTGGCATATTTGGTTCATTTGCGAAAAAACACTTTCAAAGTTATGTGGAGAATTATGAAATTGAGCTAAAAAAATATTTGCCTTCGTTGTTCTTTCCGCTTGTTTTTGTGCATATCCGCCTGTCTGTGAATCTTTAGTCATTTGATTTGCTTCTAAAAAGGCGGGTGTATATTTGTCACTATCTTTAGAAGGTAGTTGCATTTCATGTAATCCATATGCGCAAGACATAAATTCTTGTAAATCCTCATAAGGATCAACCCCTTCCTCTGTTGCTGGTGCCCCTTCAAAATTATCGCTCTTTTGATATATATGAGCAATTTCATGCGCCAGAATATTACGCAAGTATATGTTTTGATAGGCGACGCCTGGTTCTTCATCAATCAAAGAGCGCATTTTGGGAGATTTAGAGTATAGTTTTTTGTATGGAGTTTCTTGACGGAACACATCGCTTGATGGGATAAAAACCTCGTTTTTTTGATTTGCCCACGCTTGCCCGTTGAATTGTTTATCCTCACCAGTTTGTTTCATTTTTCCGTCCCAATTTTTTTCAGAAATAATATGAATTTTAATTTGTTTTCTATTTTCTGGTTTTGCGGTTATTTCCATTTTTCTCTTAATTTCAGAAATAAAATGTAAATCTTGTTCACTAAGTGGCTCGTCTGACTCTATCTCAATACCATCATTTTTCAATAACTCAAGCGTGCGCTGTGTGTCCGGTGAGGTTGTGTTATTATCCTTGCTGTCTGGATTCTGCTTTTGACCATCAACTATGGATTGGACTTCGGCGGTTGCCAATGATTCAATGGTCATTATTTGTTGTTTCACCCCTTTGATTTGTTCGGGAATGCTGGTTTCCGCCGCAATTGTATCGCCAGTATTTTTATCAATGCCCAGAGATTTTAAAGATCCTAAAAGCCGCGAATCACCAGCGCTGATAGTAGTTTGGGCATCAGTATGAATCGCGGAAACAGTTTCATCAGCCAACCGAGCAAGGTCTTCGTGGTTGGTGATCAGCTCGCGAATTGAACCACCGCCGTCTTTTTTTGTTTGCTCGGTGGCCTCATTATTTGTAAGTTCAGGTTTTGGCCTTTCAATTGAATACATGTTATGTTGTATTAATTCAATTTAATTTTCTTTTGTAAAATTTTAATTTTGCGCTCTGTTATTGTTGCAATATAGCGCGCAATAAGTTGGTTTTGCGCTTTTTTTAGATAAGATAATTCTGTTTGAAATTTTTTCCTGATGTCAGCGATTTTTTTTGCTTGATGTGAGTAGTTTGTTTTGTTTTTTAGTATAGGTGATGTATTCATAAAATGGATCTATAATGGTAACGTTATATTTTTACAATCGCCAATAATTCGCGTTCGCGCCCCCCCTCGCCAATCACCAATCACAAAAAACAAAAAGTGAAAAAATAATTTATTTCCGATAACTACCGATAACCGCACTTTTGATAAATAAGGCTAAGGTATGATATAATATTGTTCTTAACTTTAATTCATAACCGCATTATGAATGGAACAAATTGTTATCCAAGCCAGGATCCGATTGTTAAGTTAAAGCAAGAAATGAAATTGCGTAGATTTAGCCCTAAAACCATTAAATCATATTTGCATTATATCACGGATTTTTTGAAATATGCAAGAAAAAGTTCGCGGGAGGTAAATGCAGAAAATGTGAGGAATTATTTGGAAAGTTTGGCTGGGAAAAATGTTTCCAGTTCAACTTTAAATAGCGCTTACAGCGCTTTATTGTTTTATTTTGGGAAAATTCTTCAGCGGAAGTTTTTTGTGAATATTCCACGGGCTAGAAAGAGCAAGAAATTGCCCGAAGTGTTTAATATAGATGAAGTGAAACTTATTTTAGGAACAATTAGAAATGTAAAACATAAGTTATTTTTGGGGTTGATGTATTCTTCTGGCTTACGTTTGTCTGAAACAATTAATGTAAAGGTGGGGGATTTGGATTTTAAAAAAAAGTTACTGGTTGTGAGACACGGAAAAGGTGATAAAGATAGAATGACAATTTTATCAGACAAAGTGGCGGGTGTGTTGGAAAGATATGTAAAAAACAAACAGTTTAATGATTTAGTTTTTGAAAGTAATCGTGGAGGAAAAGTTTGTGAACGTTCGGCCCAAAAAGTTTTTGAAAATGCACTGAAAGTTTCCGGTATAAAAAGGCATGGCACTTGCCATACTTTGCGCCATTCATTTGCTACCCACCTACTTGAAAATGGCACGGATATACGGTATATTCAAGAACTGTTGGGACATGCGAAGTTACAGACAACGCAGATTTATACGCATGTGGCGAATTCTAATTTGAAAAATATAAAAAGTCCATTGGATTTATGACTTGGCTTAATAAAAAACCTATAATTGCTTTAGCACCGATGGCTGATTATACAGATGCACCGTTTTGTAAACTTTGTCGTGAAGTTTCTGGTAGTGATTTTGTAATATTCAGAGAAATGGTATCGGCAGAGGCGATTGTGAGAGGGAATGAGAAAACTTTGAAAATGTGTGGGATTAGTGAAATTGAACGACCAGCAGTAATTCAACTTTTTGGTTCAAAACCTGAAGTAATTGTTGAAGCTGCTCTTAAGATACTTGAAAAGGGATCCCTCGTCGCCGCTCGGGATTATGTGTGTGACGGTATAGATATCAATATGGGCTGCCCTGTGCCAAAAATAGCTCAAAAAGGCCTTGCAGGGGCAGCTTTAATGAAAGACCATAATAGAGCTGTGGAGATAGTAAAGGCTCTAAAAAGAGCCAATTTAGGCCTGCCAATTAGCGTTAAAACGCGGTTGGGTTGGTCAAATAAGGCCGATATTTTGGAGTTTGCACCTAAACTGGAACAAGCAGGCGCAGATGCTATTACTATTCACGGACGCACCAAAATTCAAGGCTACAGTGGGGTGGCAGATTGGGAAATGATTGCAAAGACTAAGGCTAAGATTAAGATTCCGGTGATTGCGAATGGCGACATTAATTCGTTGGAAGATTATAATGAATGTTTGGCTATAACTAAGGCAGATGGTGTTATGGTAGGTAGAGGGGCTTTAGGTAATCCTTGGATCTTCCAACAATTACAAATTTCCAATTACTCACCGCCACAGCGGGATCCCGTCTTCATTGCGGGACAATTTCCAAATATTAAAGAAATCAAAAAAGTGGTATTACATCATGCAAAATTACATTTAGAATATTATGGAGAGGGGAGCATGGTGACTTTTAGAAAACATTTGTTATATTATTTTAAAGGGCTGCCGGATGTGAAAGAATTGAAACAGGAGTTGGTGAAAGTGAAGACGTTTGAAGAATTGAAAGAAATTCTAAATAATTTAAATGATTAAATGATTGAAATAATGGAAGATTAATAAAAAAATCCGTCTCTCGGCGGATTTTTAAATTAGTGTTGATTAGTGCAGTGGATTAGTGGACTCTATTCCCACTCAATTGTTCCTGGTGGTTTGTTGGTTATATCGTAAAAAATATAATCAATGGCGTTTAAGGCTTTTATTTCTCTAACAATTTTTTGGCCAACAGCTTTTGGTAGTTTAGCAAAAGAAACGGTCATGGCTTCTTCTGATTCCACTGGACGCAAAACAATTGATTCACCATGATTATGTCCAAACGGCACCAGTACCACTGGCATCTGCCAAATATGTTTACAAGCGGAATTATTAATATTTTTATTAACAATATCATCAATTTTACGGAGTAAATCTAGTCTATTTTTAGTGATGTAGGCTCTGACTAATTTAGAGTTAACTAAATTTTTAGGATCGCCGTGCATTAAAAATAAAACACGGTTGATTTCTTTTTGAGAATTAGTTATTTGCGGAGAAATTTGGGCAAGTTTTTCCCAACTGGAATTTTTTAAATTGGTTATTAAAGCTGGATGGGCGTAAGAACGTTCATCGCCTTGCACGCCCACGGAGCGGATTGGTAAGATCAAAAGATTTGAAGACTGAAAGATTAATTTTTTAACGGTGTTGTTTGAGCCGGGAGAACAAAGGCACCTGATTGCTAAGCCGGGGCCAGGAAAAGGATGGCGGAAAACCAAATTTTTTGGTAGACCAAGTTTTAAGCCGATTTGTCGGACTTCGTCTTTATATAATTCTTTTATTGGTTCAATAATTTTTCGCTGCTTAATCATTTGTAAAATTCGGGGTACGCGATTGTGGTGGGTTTTAATTTTGTCAGCGTTTTTGGTACCGCCAGATTCAATAGTATCTGGGTAAATAGTGCCTTGGCCAATCAGCCAATTTTTTCTGCTCAATTTTTTATCTTTCATTATTCTATCAGTAATATCTAAAAATAAATTACCAATAATCTTTCGTTTTTCCTCAGGTTCATAAATATTTTTAAGCGCTGCTAAATATTCAGATTCTGCATTATAAATATGTAAATCAGTTAAACCAATTTTAGCTAGTGATTTTTTTACTAAGTTAGTTTCATTTAAGCGCATCATTCCGTGGTCTACGTGCAGTCCGTATACGCGGTTTTTACCTAAAGTTTTTTCTAAAAGTGCAAAACAAACAGTGGAATCAACGCCACCGCTGATTAATAAAAAGACATTTTTATTACCAACCTGTTTTTTAATATTGGTTTGAATTTCTTGAAGCATTTTTTCAGTAGTCCAGTTTTTTGTAGCTTTGCAAATATTAAAAACAAAATTAGCGAGTATTATTTTACCTTGTTCGGTGTGGTGGACTTCGGGATGGAATTGAAAACCGTAAATTTTTTGTTGTTCATTCGCCATGGCGGCAATAGAATCATTACCAGTGGTGCCAATTTGTTTAAAGCCTGATGGTAATTGATCCACATGATCACCGTGACTCATCCAAACATTCGTGATTGGTTTTACGTTTTCAAAAATAGGAGAGACAACGATTTTTAATTTGGCCAGGCCATATTCTCTGGCTTTTCCAGAAATAACTTTACCGCCAAAGTGGTCTGCCAAAAGTTGATGTCCGTAACAGTGGCCGAGTATGGGTATATTTAATTCAAAAATTTTTGGATCATAAGCTAATTTTGGCTGATTAACAATACTTCTAGGTCCGCCGGATAAAATTATTCCCACAGCGTTAATAAGTTTTTTAGCAGGAACGTTATTAGGATAAATATGCGAAATCACGCCCAGTTCGCGAATGCGGCGGGCAATGAGGTGAGTGTATTGAGAACCAAAGTCTAGAATGGCGATTTCGTTTTTCATAACTTGAATAATAGCAAATTTTATGGTATTGTTCAATTATTCTGTAAGCCTTTTAAGCCTCTCAAGCTTTTCTGGCATTTCAAACCTTTTTATATGTTTAAAAACTTTGAAGAAACTTTAACTTTTGATGATGTGCTTTTGGTACCGCAGGAGTCAGATATATTACCCAAAGATGCAGTATTAGAAACTAAGCTGACCAATGAAATAACTCTAAGTTTACCTTTTTTAAGCGCGCCCATGGACACGGTTACTGAACATAAAATGGCAATTGCTTTGGCTTTGGCTGGCGGAATTGGTATTATTCATAAAAATTTAACCATTGAAGAGCAGGTGGAAGAAATTAAAAAAGTAA
>CAILTG010000024.1 GCA_903837125.1 Candidatus Magasanikiibacteriota bacterium
AAATCAACTGTCTGAGAATTTTAGTTCTGAAACGAAGCCAACCTCAGTAAAAGTGACCACTTTACTTACTCCAATAGGTGATACTCATCTTGTATTAATATCCGATGAGAAAGGCATTCTAACTGCATTCAATCTTATTAAATCAAAGCTGTTCAATAGGTCAGCTGACTTTTTGACGCTTATCTATTCAGTTTCACAACTGAAAGATTCCCCACTATTTAAGTCAGAATTAAATAGTCTTGAAAAACGCTTCTCACATCAGTTGGAAATTCATTACATTTCTGATAGAACCAACATTTCTAAAAATGAAACAATTCTTCAGGAAACTCTGGAAGTTGTAATCAATTGCAATATCAGTACTACTATTCTTTTTCAAGCAGTTGGAAACGAGCAATTAGTTGAGTTCGCTATGGAACGACTCTACTATCTTGGAATTCGAAAAAATCAACTAATCACTTAAAAAACATATAATAGGCATTATACAAGTTGCAAATTATTGAAATAAAAATTGTTACTTTGCAATAAAAATGCAAAATTACAATAGTCTTAAGTTAAATGAGGCTCAGTTTTTATCAGTTGTTGGCATTAAACTGCAGCAGTTCAATATTTTAGTTCAGTATTTCGAGCCTTGCTGGGATGAATACATATCAGTGTATACAACTGCAGGTGAATATCGTAGAACAGAAAAAAAGAAACGTAAAGACGATATTTTTCCTGATATTGAAACAATGTTAATTTTTATTCTTTCGTATATGAAGAATAATCCATTACAACAAACGCATGCAGCAGCATTTAATATGAAACAACCTCAGGCGAACCTATGGATTCATTTGCTAAAAAGGATACTAAACACCTCTTTGGAAAAAGCCAAATGTATTCCATGTAGAACAGTCGAGGCTTTAAATAAATTACTGGTTGAAGGACAAGATGTTCTTATCGATGGAACTGAACGTCCCATTCCGCGACCAGGTGATCCAGATGTTCAAAAAGAGTTTTATAGCGGTAAAAAAAAACCACACAATTAAAAATTTGATAGTTAGTGATCTGAATAACAATATTCTATATATTTCCCAAACGTGGGAAGGTAAAATGCATGATAAAATGATGTGCGATATTGAAGAGCTAAAATTCACAAAAAAAATTAAACTCTGGCTTGATTTAGGATTCATAGGCTATAACCCAGAAAACGCTGAAATCTATCGTCCTGAAAAAAAACCAAAAGGTAAAGAACTAACTGACGAACAAAAAAAATCAAATAAACTAATTTCAAGAACTCGTGTTAAAGTCGAACATGCTATTGGTAACTGCAAAATATTCAGAATTGTTAAAGAAGAAATCAGAGCTTATAAAAATGATTTCCGTGATTTAGCAATAATGTTGGCTTGCGGCCTAGCTAATTTTAAACTAAAATATTGACAACAAGTCAACTTATATAAACTCTATTTATCTTGTAATTTATTATATATGAAAGCATTTGGTAAATTTATTTTCAAAATTTATGGTTGGAAAGCTATTGCTACCTTACCAGAACCACCCAAAAGTGTTATTTGTATTGCACCACATACCAGCAATTGGGATTTTCCTGTCGGAGAATTATATTATTGGGTGCTAGGTCGTAAATCTTCATTTTTGATGAAAAAAGCGTGGTTTTTTTTTCCTATGGGAAATTTTCTTCGCGCAATGGGTGGTGTGCCGGTCGACCGCTCAAAACGCAATTCTGTAACAGAACAGATGGCTGATGAGTTTGCAAAACGAGAAACATTTCATTTGGCAATTACTCCCGAAGGAACTCGTAGTCCTGTGAAAAAATGGAAAATGGGTTTTTACCATATTGCCGTCAAAGCGGCTGTTCCCATTCAGTTGGCATATATTGATTATGGAAAAAAAGAAATGGGCATAACAAAAATTTTCTATCCCACAGGTAATGAATTAGCTGATTTGGCTGAAATTCAAGACTTTTATAAAGATATTGTTGCATGTCACCCCGACAAATTTTATATTCTTGGTAAAAAATAGACAAGTCAAAATTTTCAAATTGCATTTTCAATATAGCTGATTTTCAGATCAATTTAAAACTTACATTTTCGATTTTTTATGCGTATTTCACTTATTCAAGATACCATTTTTTGGGCAGAAAAAGCCGCTAACCTTGAAAAAACAGATGTTCAAATTGCTACGTTGGCAAGTAAAACCGATCTGGTGGTACTACCAGAAATGTTTACAACTGGATTTTGCACTGAAGCGCTTCATTTGGCAGAAACAATGAAAGGAGAAACGGTTCAAACGCTTCGTGAGTGGGCAGTTAAATACAATCTGGCTATTACCGGAAGTTTTATTGCAACAGAAAACGGGAAAATTTACAACAGAGCTTTTTTTGTTTTTCCAACTGGTGAGATTGAAACTGCCGACAAACGGCATTTATTCTCGATGGGTGGCGAACATAAGTTCTTTTCTGCTGGCGATAAACGGATGATTGTCAATTATTGTGGTTTTAATATTTGTATATTAGTATGT
>CAILTG010000025.1 GCA_903837125.1 Candidatus Magasanikiibacteriota bacterium
TTAAAATTTTTTAATTCTTTAAAATCAATTTTTAAACAGCCAAGAGTCATCATGACCATTAAAATTGGCGTTAAATAATTTTTTAGAATTAAACCTGGTTGAATCCAAACAACTCCTATTATTAAGGAGAACAACATTATTAACCAGAAATATTTTTGAGTGAATTTCATATTTATAATTCAAGACGCAGTTTGTGCGTCTTTTATTATAGCATATATTCAAATTGTGGACCTGCGGGGAATTGAACCCCGGACCCATCCATGCCATGGATGTGTATTACCGCTATACTACAGGCCCATTCACGTAAAACAATAAATTGCACGTGACGCTGTGTGGATAAGATTATATCATAAGGATGTTTTTTAGCAAGTTTTGGGGTGTGTATATTGTAAAATAGAGTTTAATTTTGATTGTATTATTGTACGACGCCGTTATATATCGTAAATTAGCCCTATTTATTTTAATTATGTAAAAATATGGTTAATTATTCCCCTATTTTATTGTTTAAACGTTTAAAATTGTTCCATGGGGAACTTTTTCAGTTATCAAATAGTAGATATCAGATAATAATAAAAATAATTTATTTTTCTGGGTATAACTATTTTGTTAGTTGCCATTTGATATATGTTAATCGTCATCTGACAATTTGTCTACAATACTGTATACAAATATAAAAGAATGTTCCCTATGGAACATTCTTTTATGTACATTCTATTATATACTTTGTGGCTCGCCACGAGATGGCGCCTTTGTGTATATAAGTTATCCGTAACGTAAAGTTCAGACCTTCGGTCTTCACCACGTCACACTCAAAATGTCTGCGCCATTTTTCGTGGACCTAGGCAGAATCGGACTGCCGTCTCAGCAATGCGAATGCCGTGTTCTACCACTGAACCATAGGCCCTCTGTGCTCTCAGTAGGAATTGAACCTGCATCTAGACGTTAGGAGTGTCTTGTTCTATCCGTTGAACTATGAGAGCTTTATTTTACTTAACCTCTGGACAATGATCCCACATAAATTTAAACCAAGTTTTGTAACTAGTAGCCATGGGGCGACTGATAATCACGAAAATTGTAATGTCATCACTAATTTTTGCTAGTCCAGCTCCGGTAAATGATACTACATGATCACCAAAGATGTCAATCATTGAGGGAGTGGAATATTGCTTGGGCAGGAATTTGTAGGGTTTGCCAACGGCTTTGGGCACATAAGGGATATTGTCGCGTACTTCATGGTCAAACAGATGTTGGTATTTAATACCCTTCTTTTTAGCATCAACCAAAAATCTATCTAAAAATGTTTTCATTCGAGGATCAAACCAGCAACCCTTGGCACCAATAAAGTAAGCATCTTCATTGGTGCTTAAAATATCACGCAAATAGTTTTTAAAACCTTCTATACCTTTGTAAATGTAAGAAGCTTCTAGCTGGGGTCTGCTTTCGTATTCTTTCATTAAGCTCGGCATGGCCTTTTCTAAGCGGGTTCTTTTTTCGTCTACAAGTTCTAGCAATTTCATTGGCTCTACTGGTTTAAAAAGGGTATCGCCTCTGCCGATAATTTCAAAAACCAACCCTTTTTCAATTAAGCGATTCATTGAATCATAAATATTGCGGCGGTGAATTTTACTTTTTCTGGAAATATTAGAAACAGTGGTTTCTTTTTCTTGGAGGAGTGTTTCATAAATTTTTGCTTCATTTATTGAAAGTCCTAATTCATTTAAAATTTGGCTATACATAGCGATAATATTATAAAGTGGTGATAACATACACCACGTGGTGTTATTTACCACTCGTTTAGTATTATATATACTTCTCGGTTACTCTGCAAGCTGTTGCTGTGCATAACAGGCAGTGGTGGAGCGGAGTGATAGGGTGCTCTTTGAAAAACCAGGGAGAAAATCATGACAAAGTTTATCACAGTGCTGGCGGTTCTGTTCCTGTCCACAGTGGCCAAGGCTGACGAGTTCAACATCCGGTTCCTGTTGCACGGGCACAAGGAGATCGGCAAGGGGTTCGGGATGTCGGGTTGGGTGATCGCGCCCAACATCACTTCGGCTCCGAGCAAGTGGCTCACCGTCGCAGGCCCGTCATACGACGGCCAGGGCTGGAACATCGAGGCCATGGTCGGGGCGGTCGTCGCGAACGGTCAAGGTAAGGTGCTGATCGACGCCCGACTGGAGCTCACGCCCAAGCTGTTCGGCATTCCGCTCTACACCTGGCACAACTTCCAGTGGATCAACTCTGGCGGGCGCGGCACGTTCTACTGGTACAGCCAGTTGGACTACGTGCTGCCCAAGGGGGTGGGGCTCCTCGGTGCGGAGACCGAGAACTCCTATGATTTTCAGGCGAAAAATGGCGACTTCAGTGTCGCCCCGCAGGTCGTGGTGCCGTTCGGCGAACACTTCGTGCTCGTGGCCGCGCCGCAGTTCCACTTCAACAAGCTCGGCAAGTACACCGGATTGCAGATGTGGTTCCGGGCGGTGGCGAACTTCTAACGTTCTTTTAATATGGGGGTGGTCGACTAATAAAAGGTTAGTCAACTCATGCGGCCGGTGCATGTAAAAAACCGGAATTCCTTTTTTACATTATTAACTATAGTGTCAAAAAGAAAACAAAAATCCCGACTTATCATCAGGATTTTTTGTTTGCTGTGGATAAGGTAGTTGACATGTGATAGTTTATAGTATATAATTCATACTATGAACTATGTACTATAAACTATGAAGACAGATACCAACAAAAAAATATTTGAATTTATAAAAGAAAAAGGTCAGGTGACTCCTAAGGAAATTGTTAATTTTATTGGTTTTAGCGCTCCAGCTGTTTTTCGTCAGTTAAAAAAACTCCAAGAGAGTGGTTTAGTGCAAAAGAGTGGCTGTCCGCCTAGTGTGTTTTATCATCTACCAATGACTGAAAAAGAACGGTTAGTCCAAGAGACAATCAAATGGGTGTGTGACAAAGAAGCAAATATAATTAATAATCAAGATTTTTATTGTTCGGCTCGGGATATTTTTCAATTTAGAAATGAACGGATATTGAAAACTTTATTTGACAATGGTGTAAATGAATCGTTATCATACCTTTTAATTGCGGCGATAGGCGAAATTGGCAATAATTCTTTTGATCATAACCTTGGGAAATGGCGTGACGTGCCTGGTGTTTATTTTAAAGTTGATATGGGGCAAAGATTAGTTATGCTTGGTGATAGGGGTCAAGGTGTATTCGCAACATTAAATAAAATCCGGCCGGATATTGAAAATGATAAGGAAGCTTTGCATATTGCCTTTACTGAAATAGTTTCTGGACGTTCTCCTGAACGCAGAGGTAATGGCCTAAAATTTGTAAAAAAGGTGTTAGTGGAAAATAATTTAAAATTATTATTTTATTCTGGCAGAGGATTGTGTGAAATTAAAAATCAACAAGTATTTTTTACTATAATAGAAAAAAATATTCTCGGAACCGTTGTGATAATTGAATTTTAAATATGAAATTAGTACTCAAAAAATTTGGAGTAATTTTAACTTCTAGGCCTGCTGGTAGGGAGGCTTTTAATTCGGTTATGGCTTATGTTTTAGATAAGGTAGAAGCTAGTGAAAAAATTGAAATAGATTTTACAGGCGTGCAAGTTTTAGCACCCTCTTGGGCCGATGAGTTTATTTCTTCCTTGGCAAAGGAATATCCTGGACAAGTTATTTTGTTGCCCAGTGATAATGCTTCAGTAAAGGCTTCTTTAGAATTTGTAAAAATTTAATTAAAATATTTTAAAATGTAATAAATGAGTTGTCCGAAAAAATCGGACAGTTAAAATTAATAATAATATTTAATAACATATAAATATGAGGGGGAAAATAAATAAATCAATAACTAATTTTGAAAACCAGCCGGTACGTCGTGTTTGGGATGAAGGAAAAGAGAAGTGGTATTTTAACAGAGAGCCAAGATGGACGGACTTATTGGAAAGTACTTAAACATCGCCTGAATAAAGAGGGGGCGAATCAGTTGGTTACAAATTGTAACCAACTGAAATTGGTGGCTGAAGATAAGAAAAAGTTGAGATAATAATTATATTATAGTATATGGAAATTCAAGAATTTACCATTTTAATAAATAAATTGATTGAATTGGGTGAAGATAAAAATGAATTAACAATGTGGCAGAGTATTTTCCCCAAACTAAAATTAGAGGAAAAGAATAAGTTGTTGAAAAATTTAGAAGATGAATTGAAACAGCTGGAAGCACTGAAAAAATAACCCTAGGATGACCTCCAGGTTTGTTTGCCAAGAAGAGAAAAAGAAGGTAAAATACTAACACGATACAATATACATGGAATAAAATACAATATTGTTTTTTTCGTGTATATTTTTACGTGTATTTTGTATTTTGTTAAGCTATGCAAACCACACTTCTTATTATAATTTCACTCGGTTTTATTTTCGCCGTGTTTTTGTTATATATAATGTATAGAAAAATGGGTGATCTGCAAAAACCCCAGACAGGGGATCAGAATTTATTTGTAATGTTGCAAAGTCAGATTCAGGAATTGTCCCGCTCCAATCTAGATTTGTCTAAAATGGTAGATCAAAAAATGTCAGATACTCATAAGGTAGTTATGGATAATCAACAGCATTTGCATCAAACTATTCAAAATCAATTTTCTCAAAGCGCCAAAATTATTACCGATGTTACCGAGCGTTTAACTAAATTGGATGAAACCAATCGGCAAGTAGTTGGTGTGGCGGAACAATTGCAAGGCTTAGAAAATGTTTTAAAAAATCCTAAACATCGAGGAGTTTTGGGTGAATATTTTTTAGAGAATGTTTTGAAAAATGTCATGGCGCCGGGCGGTTATGAAATGCAATATAAATTTAAAGATGGTGATATTGTGGACGCGGTGGTATTTGTAAAAGATAAAATTATTCCGATTGATTCTAAATTTAGTCTGGAAAATTACAACCGCATTCTAGAAGAAAAAGACGAAAGCAGAAAAGAAGAGCTGGAAAAATTATTTAAACAAGATTTGAAAAATCGTATTGACGAAACTGCCAAATATATTAAACCAAAGGAAAATACTATGGATTTTGCCTTTATGTTTATTCCAGCCGAAGGCATTTATTATGATTTGTTAATCAATAAAGTTGGAGTAATAAAAATGAATACTCAAGATTTAATTGAGTATGCGTTTAAAGATAAGCATGTAATTATTGTTTCACCAACTTCATTTTTTGCTTATTTGCAAACAGTAATGCAGGGTCTTCGCGCACTTCAAATAGAAGAAAGTGCCAAAGAAATTAGAAAACAAGTAGAACAGCTGGGGAAGCACTTATTATCTTATGAAGATTATTTGAAGAAAATGGGTAATAATTTAACGACGACCGTGAACATGTATAATTCCGCTTATAAAGAATTTGGCAAGATTGATAAAGACGTGATGAGAATAACGGAAGGGGAGAAGAGCGTAGAACCATTGCAGTTGGAGAAACCGATTCTTGAAAATGACTAATTTCTAATATCCAATGTCAAATCAATGACAAATACTAAATGTCAAAATTTGAAATTTAGTATTTAGATTTTGGATTTTATTGGAAATTGGTAATTGGTAATTTGAAATTACTAAGAATTGCTTGACAATTTTAGCTAAGCATAGTATAGTAATGCCACTCTCATGTAAATAATTTATTAAAGAAAAGTTGTTATGCCAATTAAAGAAAATGCCAAGAAGGCTGTGCGTCAGGCAAAAAAACATGCGGTCGGTAATTTGGCAGTAAAAACTGCTTTTAAAAAAGCGGTTAAAATAGCCAAAAAAGCCCTTGAAGTTAAAAAGGGTGATGTAAAAGAAGAAATTCGTTTAGCTCAAAAAATGTTGGACAAAGCCGTAAAAAAAGGCGTGTTAAAACGTAATGCTGCGGCCAGAAAATTGTCCAGACTGGTGAAAAAAGTGAATTTGGTTGCTAAGAAATAGAATTTGTATAAAACTAAAATAAACCATCCCGCGAGTGGGGTGGTTTATTGTTTAGTGGTTATTATGGATAAGAAAAAATGGGTAACTAGTTGGTAGTTAGTTTTCCTACAAACAAATCCAACATTAAAGACTGGTCGCCTTGGCCAGTTTTTGTTTTAATATCAATTTCTAAAAGTTGCTCATAAATATTTTTTAATTCAACCATGGTGTAGCGTTTAATTAAAGGCAGAGATTTTTTTACAACGTAGGGATGTAAACCGGTTTTTTGGGCGATTTGGTCACTGGTTAATTTGTCTTCACGTTCAAATAAATCACGTAGTTCTAATAAAATTTTAAATTGGCGCAGGATCATGGCAAAAATGTAACCAGCGTCCTCGCCCTTTCGGTACTGTTCTTGGATCATTTGAAAAACTTGTTTAGTAAGTTTTCCGACAATGGCGTCTACTAAATTAAAAATATTATCATCGATTTTTTCATTTAAAAATAATTGGACATCGGCTAGTTCAATTTCTAAATTTTGTTTGTAGGCCAGGAGTTGCTCAATTAAAGAATTTAATTTCCAGGTATCTCCCAAGCTATTATTCATTAAATAAGAAAGAGCTGCTTGGTTGATGGTGCCTGTCTGTTCTTTAATTTCCTGGTTAATCCAAGCAGCTAATTTGGTTCCAGTTAGAATTTCAAAATTTTGTGAATATTTTTCTTTGCTCAATATTTCCCATAATTCTTTGGCCACTTTGGTTTTAGGTTTTTCTTCTCCTTCCCAAAATATATAATTGTTGCATTCGGGCAGGTTTTTGGTATTAATTTTTTGTAAGACATTTTCTTGTGCCTCTTGTTTTTTGGTGGCTGATAATAAATTTTATAAAATAACCAATTTTTTTTCGGCCAAAAAAGGCGGAGTTAAAATTTGCTCTAAAATATAAGAAGGTTCACTGACGCGGCAGTCCAAAACGACAACATTAAAACCTTGCGGGTCACGATCCGTTTTAAATTTTTCGATCATTTTTTTGAGTTGTTTCCGGCTTCTAAAGGTGTCTGGACCGGAGAGGAAGATGAGCATAATTACAAAACACAAAATACACGTATAAATATACAACATATCTGTATTTAAATCCAGGCATATTGTATTTTTCCATTCTGATACTTTTATATTAGAGCGCAAGGCTTTTGGCTTATACACACTAACCGGTTTTTATTTAAGGGCTATTATGGTATAATTTGCATGAGAATTGCCTTCTTGATAAGGCAAATGTTGTTTAATTTTTTTAAATATGATTTCAAATAACTGGGAACGTGTTGAAGAGCTGAAAGAACGGGTCGAGCCACAACAAGGTTTTTTGAATGATTCTTATCAGAAGTATAATTCAGGTAAATTGAAGGTATTTTTTGATAAAATACCTTATTATTTATTACTTTTAACAGTACTGACAGTGCCTTTATTTTATGATAAGAATTTGTTAAATTTTTATGTTTTACCAAAACAGGTATTATTTATAAGCTTGGTTGTACTTACACTCTTATTTTGGCTTATTAAACTGTCTTTTAGCAAGGAATTATTTTGGAAGCATTCAGTTTTGTATTTGTTTGTTGGTTTATTTTTGCTTTCGGGGTTTATTTCTACTGTTTTTTCAGCCTCAATTTATGATAGTCTGTTTGGGCGTACAGATTTTTTTGTTGCCAATTTTGTTTTTTTCTTTTTTTTGGTCTTATTTTTTTTGTTACTTGTCAATAATCTCAATTCACCAGCGCGTTGGTTAAAAATGCTGAATACTTTAATTTTTGTGGGTGGTTTGACGGCTTTATTTTTTGTGCTAAAAGTAGTTTTGCATTTAAACTTGGCTTTTTTAGATGGAGTTTGGAATACCGTGGATGGTTTTAATAGTCTTTTTGGCATCTGGACAATTTTGGTATTTATCTTATCAGCCGGATTTTTAACTAAAAAAAATGTTTCAATATTTCGGTCAGTTTTATATTTAATTGTGGCCTTGCTCTGTTTGGTGGTACTGTTACTTTTGAGTTTTAATTTGCTTTGGTGGCTGTTAATTATTGGTTTAGTTCTAGTTTTATTTTTTGGTGTAGCTTCAATTCATGAATCAAGGCCTTTTTGGCTTTCTTTTTGGTTTGTAGTTTTGGTTTTAACGGTAATATTATTAATATTTGGTAGTCCTAAATTTTTGCAAACAGCAGTACCAACCGAGGTGGCTCTGGGTCTTTCACCATCTTGGTCAGTGACCAGTCAAAGTATTTTTTCCGGTATTAAAACTTTTGTTTTTGGCAGTGGTTTGGGTACCTTTGGTTTTGATTTTTCACATTTTAGGTCGGCTGATTTTAATTATAATGATTTGGTTTGGTCATTCCGTTTTGGTCAACCATTTAATTCATTATTGGCGATTTTGAGTGAAAGTGGAGTGTTGTCTGCGGTTTTGTTTGTTTTTATCATCTTAATGGTTATCGGTTATACTTTGCAGAGTTGGTTGAAGACCTACAAAGGAAAAATTTTTGATTGGCAGTTTGGTGTTTATTTAGTTTTTGCTGGCTGGTTTTTTCTTACCATTGGTTTGTTTTTTAATTTTTATGGGCCAGTTTTATGGTTTGCCTGGTGGTTGCTTTTGGGGATGGTGATTTCTGGTTTACATCTTTTTGGGGTAGGTAATATTATAAAAGAAAAAATTTGGAAATTAACTGATACTCCTCAATATAATTTGGTTTTTTCTTTTGCTACAATATTAGCCATTGCGGTTTTGTTAATAGTAGGAATTTTTGGTATAAATTTTTATCGGGCAGAATTTTTGTACGCTGCGGCCCTAAAGACTAATGATTATAAGGTTGCTGAAACGAATTTGCTCAAAACTTTGTCTTTACGTGGCAATTTAGATATTTATCATATTGCTTTAGGTCGGGTTTATTTATTGGAATCGGCAGCTAAAGCCAAAGAGGTCAATCCCGATTTAAAAGTGGTGGCAGAATTAGTTGGTAAAGCAGTAAATGAAGCTAAAGCTGCTGCGGATCTTTCGCCGAATTCAATAGCTGTGTGGGAAAATTTAACTACCATGTATGAGAATGCCAGTGTTTTGGTGCCAGAAGCCCAGGAGTGGGTAGTAAAATCTTTGGATCAAGCTATTAAATTAGAACCAACTAATCCAGTTTTGTATTGGCGATTGGGTAATAATTATAATAATACAAATAAGTTTTTAGAAGCAATTAGTAATTATAAAAAAGCCATTGATTTGAAGAAAAATTATGTTGGTGCTTATGTTGGTTTGTCCTTGGCTTATGAAAGAAATAAACAATTGAAGGAAGCTATTGATACTTATTGGACTGCCGGACCTTATATAGTTAATAATCCGGATGCTTTGTTTGATTATGGCCGTCTTTTGTATAATAGAAATGAAAAAGACGACCGTGATAATGCAGAAAAATTGTGGTTAGAGGCAGTTCGCTTACAGCCTAGTCATTCTAATGCTTTGTATAGTTTGGGATTATTTTATGAAGCCAGAGGTGATGTTAACAAGGCTTTAGCATATTACAATCAGGTAAAAGAATTAAATCCTGGAAATAAAGATGTTGAAGCAAAAATTAATTCTTTTTATAGTACTCCAGTTGAGTTGGTAATTCCAGTTAGTAACACTGATGTTAAAACTACAAGTACTAAAAAGAAATGATTAAAATAAGAGTTGTTTTTTATGAAAAAGCCAAAAATGGGAGTGATTTTATTGATGTTGGGTTGGTTGTTGGTACCTCTTGTTACTTCCGCGGTGATGAGTTCCTCAAATTACACAATTTATGCTGATACTTTTAGTTTAGGCGGGGATTTAAGCACCAGCACTAATTATTCTTTGCAGGGCTCAGCAGTTGGAGTTCCGGTAGGTATTTCTACCAGTTCAACTTATGAAATTCGTGCTGGTTATCAGGCAATGGAGTATGGAAGTATTAGTGTGGATTTTAGTAAAAATTCACTAGATTTGGGAGTTTTAAGTCCAGTGGTGGTGAAAAGTGATAGTACAGTGGTGACTATTTCTATTGATTCACCTGGTGGTTATACCTTGTCTCTTGGTAGTGTCAGTGCGGCTCCTTTGGCTCCGGTAAGTGGGGGTGCAGTGGTAGCCGGGACAGAGGGTTATGGAATAGCAGTTACCGGGGCAAACAGGTCTTTTATTAATGACCAACCAATTGCCGCGAATTTGATTTTAGCCTCAACCAATAGTTCAGTTGTTAGTGATCAAGAGACATTAGTAGTAAAGGCGGCAATTGGTAGTAATTCAAATGCAATTGGTTTGAGTGGTGGTCAGACTATTGCTATAAATGGTTCGGCAAACTTTTAGTTATGTGCGAATATACGAATAAATTTACGAATTTACGAATAATTAATTTTTTTTTCTTTTTTTTATTATTTTTGTTTTTATTCCCTAATCAAGTAGGTGCTTTTAGTGTTGGTCCTTTAAAACAGACGATCGTCTTGGCACCTGGATCAGAACAAACTGTGCTACTTACTATTACCAATAGTGAAGATGTTGAGGTAATGTATAATTTAGAGGTCTTGGGAGTAAAACAAAATAATTTGGGTCAGCCAGTTTTTGGTAGTTTTTCTGAAGCTGAATCATGGGTAAAGCCTGAATCAAATAATCTAGCGGTGCCAGCTAATAAAACTAAAACAGTCAGCTTTAAAATTGTGGTGCCTCAAAATGCTTATCCTGGTTTTTATTATTTAGGTTTGGGTGTGGCAGAGAAAAAAAATGGCGGGGTGACTTTTTCGGCCAGATTATTATCTTTGTTATCTTTGCAGATAGCTGGTACAGCTCGGGAAAATTTGAAAATTGAACAGTGGTTTGGAAATAGTTTTTTTAAATTATTAAAAAATGATGGTAATTTTAACTTAACAATTAAAAATAATGGAAATGTGGATTTGCCGGTGGTGGGTCAATTAATCTTAAAAGATCGGCAGGGTAATATTTTGAAGAGTCAAACTATTAATTTGGGTAATGCCTTGATTCCCGGAACGCGGCGTTTTTTAGAAACTAAACTGTCGCTTAAACCATTATTAATTCCTGGTTTTTATCAGGCGGAAATTGTCATTAATTATGGTCAACTTAATCAAACGGTTTTTGCCTCTACCAGTTTTTGTTATCTACCGTTTTGGCTTGTTTTAATTATTTTATTATTGCTTTTATTCCTGTTTATTCTTTTTAAAAAGCGTCAAAAAAATCAGCACTATGAAAGTGGTATTTAGGAATTTTTTGTTTGCTTGTTTAAGCTTATTTATTTTGAGCGGTTTTTTTGTTAATGCGCTGGCCACCAGTGATAATCTTTCTGTTCATTTAACTACTTGTGGCAATG
This sequence comes from Candidatus Magasanikiibacteriota bacterium, assembly GCA_903837125.1. Taxonomy (GTDB): domain Bacteria; phylum Patescibacteriota; class Patescibacteriia; order Magasanikbacterales; family UBA922; genus CAILTG01. Next base: position 11,294 of record CAILTG010000025.1, read on the forward strand.
GTTTATTAGAAACTGGGGAAGGGTGCGATGGTAGTAATTTAAATGGTCAAACTTGTGTTACTAAAGGTTATAATAGTGGAATTTTGGGTTGCTCCAGCAACTGTACTTTTGATACTAGTAACTGTCAAACTGGTGGTGGTTGTACCGGTAGTGGTTGTAATCCTCCCAGTGATAATCCGCCTGAAATTTATCAGGTAACTACCAGTACTCAAGATATTTCAGCCACTGTTTCTTGGTTGGCTACTGATACTGATGCTACCGGTGTTTCTTCGGTGAGTTTTTCGTATGGCATAGGAGTTTATGGTGTGCCAGAGGTTGTTTTGGTGACTAGTAATGGAATTTATTCAAAAAATCTTTTAGGTCTTTTGTCTAACCAAATATATAATTTTAAAATTACTGTTTCTGATGGTGTTAATTTACCAGTTAATGTTGAAGGTACTTTTAAGACTTTACCTTTGGTTCCCACTGCACTGACTATTTCTAATATTAATTCTGAACCAAACGAAACCACCTGCCAGATTAGTTGGCAAACAAATTATAATAGTACTGGACAAGTACTTTATGGAACGAGTACTAGTTATGGTGGCCAGGCTGAAGATAGTCAATTGTCTGTTTCGCACAGCGTATTGTTGGGAGGTTTACATCCTAGTACCACCTATCATTATAAAGTAGTGGCTACTGATCAAATTCACAGCAGTAATAGCACGGTGGATTTGATTTTTATCACCCCCAAAGATGACCAAGCGCCTTCAGACGTTGATGATTTAAAAGTAAGCGTGGTGGGTGATAGTTTGCATTTAACTTGGACTAACCCGGCTTTGACTGGTGATAATGCAGATTTTGTTGGGGTAAAAATTTATAAAAAAATTGGTTCAGCCCCAGCATTTGTTGGTGATGGAACTTCAACCTATAGTGGTAATGGTACTAGTTTTACTGATGATGAGATAACCAGAAATGTTCATTATTATTACAAAGTTTTTTCTTATGACACTTCTTTGAATTATAGTAATGGTGTCTCGGTAAATGGTTTAATACCGCCACTAATCGTCCCTAATGTTTCTAATTATAATTTAACAGTTATTGATAATACTATTGAATTAACTTGGGTTAATCCGGTTAGCACAAATTTTGTTGGTGTAAAAATTATTCGCAAAGTTGGTGGGCATTCCAGTGGTATTTATGATGGTTCAGAGATTTATGATGGTAATTTACAAATTTTTACAGATGGTAATGTTGAAGCCAATAAAATATATTATTATACTATTTTTTCTTATAATTCTCTGGGTGGCTATAGTACTGGAGTGTGGCAAAATGGACAGTGGGTTTATGTGCCACCAAATTGTCAAAGTGATTGCAGTCGGGCTGGCTGTTGTGCTGATCCAGTTTGTACAAATTTAGATATTTGTAGGTCACAACCAAAACCAGAAATTTGTGGTAATGGCCTGGATGATGATAATAATGGAAAAACGGATTGTGCTGATTCAGCTTGTGTTGGCTTTGCTGGTTGTAGTAATGGGTCAGGTGGTGGTGTTTTTCAGTGTAGTGATAGTGTAGACAATGATAATGACGGTTTAATTGATTACCCAGCTGATCCAGGTTGCGACAATGCTAATGATAATGATGAATATAATCCACCAGTTTCAACTACTAGTACTATTAAATTAAGTGATTTGTTTTTTTTGGCAGGTAATAGAAAAATTAATTTAGTAATCAATCAGGGAAAGGTTGGTGGGTTGGCGGGGATAGGTTTGACAGTGGGTTTGCCGGCTACAATTTTTAAGACTATTCCGGTGAGTATAAAATTGATTATTACTGGCAGTGAGCATCAGTTTGTTTTGGATACTGTTAATAATAATTATTTTACAGAGATAACTTTTCCTAGTACTGGTTTGGTTGATGCTTTTGTGGTGGTTGATTATGGCAAATTAATGGTTGATTCTTTAAATTTTAAATTAAATTTATTGCCTTATGGCAATGTTTTAGATGATACGGGTAATCGTTTAAATGGTGCAGAAGTTTTTTTATATCAACAGGATGGTTCATTGGTAGGTTTGGCTAATTATAATGAAATTAATCCAATTTTAACAGATACTAATGGTTTTTATGGTTGGATAGTGCCAAATGATAGTTATTATTTAGTAATTAAAAAAGACGGATATAATGATCGGAAAATGGCGCCTTTTACAGTGACCAATAATATAATTAATCAAAATTTATCTTTAATAAAGTTAGCTCCCAAATTGGAGGAGGTAATTGATGCTAATGTTTCTTTGGCAAAAAATGTTGCTAATGTGGCAGTGAATTTGGCTCAAAAAACCAAAGTTGAGGCGCAAATAGTAATTCAAGCAGTAGCTGATATTAAACAAAATCTAGAAGTGCAAAAAATTACTAGGCAAATAGTGGCCCCCACCGCTGTGGGAGTGGCTGTCGCTAGTACTTTGCCATTAATTAGTTTTGGTGATGTAATTCCTTTGTTGCGTTTATTATTTTTACAGCCATTATTATTGTTTGGACGGCGTAAAAGAAGTAAATGGGGACAAATATATAATTCGCTTAATAAGCAACCAATAGATTTGGCCATTGTGCGCTTGGTTGATGCAGAATCAAATAAAATAGTGCAGTCTAAAGTTACTGATAGAGAGGGGCGTTATGCTTTTGTAATTGAACCGGGTAGATATAAAATGGAAGTGCAAAAATTAAATTTTGTTTTTCCTTCCAGTATTTTGAAGGCTTATAAAAGCGATGGACAAAAAGTGGATATTTATCATGGAGAAGTTATTGAGGTAACTGAAAAGGATTCCCTGATTACTGCCAATATTCCGCTTGATTTGGAAGGTGAACATCAAAAACCTAAACGTTTGTTGTGGCAAAAAGTTGGACACATTACGCAAACAGCTCTTTCTCGTTTAGGTCTACTAGTAACCTTGGTCTCTTTTTATATTTCTCCTACTTGGCTGGTAGGGAGTTTACTCGCAGTGCATATTTTGTTAACGATTTTCTTTAGACGTTTATCTAAACCAGTAAAAGTGAAAGGTTGGGGTATTGTTTATAATGAAAATAATAAACAACCAATTGGTCAGGTGGTGGCACGACTGTTTAATGCCCAGTTTGATAAACAAGTAGCATCACAAATTACTGATCGCCGCGGTCGTTATTACTTTTTGGCTGGTGATGATAAATATTATGTTACTTTTGAACATGCCAACTATCAATCATCCAAAACAGGGGTAGTGGATTTGACTGGAAAAAATGTTAGTACTGTGACTAAGGATGTGGGGTTGAAGCCAACCACCTCAGCACCGAATGTGAATGTAGAAAAGCCATTATTGTTGGATGTTAAACCCTCTGAATCTCCACCTGTTGAGTCAGACAATAAATTTGTTGGTCAAAAAGATGATATTTATGGTTAGAAAATCCCGCTCCGACATAATGTCGGGGCGGGTATTTTTTTGCTATTTTTAAACTAATTAATGATTTTTGTTATAGAGATTTATCCACAGTAACTAAGTTGGTGAAATAAATACCAAATTAGTGTATAATATACATATAAAATTCAATTTATGTTTGGAGGCTTAGGAGTTAAACGAAAACCAAAGCAGGCCACTCTTTTTGTAGTTGGTTTATTTTTGTTTTTTTCTTTTTTTGTTGTCATTTTTAATATTTATCCAGCCCAGGCCGCCAACCCGCCAGGAGTAATTACCTACCAAGGTAAAATATTGTTTAATAGTTTAGCTGTTACTACTACGCAAAACATGAAGTTTGTTTTGTATAATGCTTTAACTAATGGCACTCCGCTATATACTGCCAGTGGCACTTTACCAACTACCAGCACTGTTAGTGTTACTCCCAGTAATGGTTTGTTTACAATTGACTTGGGCAGCAGTGGTACCAATAATTTAGATCCGGCAATTTTTCAAAATAACCAAAATGTCTATTTAGAAGTTTCTGTTGGCAGTGAAATTTTAACTCCCAGAAAACAAATTACCGCCAGCCCTTATTCTTACAATTCTAAATACTTAAACGGTGTGGGAACCGCCACTAATTCTTCTACCACTTATATTCCAGTTTCCGATGCTACAGGTAATTTTAATTTTAATGGGGTAACGAGTAGTTTATTGTATGTAAACGGCAATTCCATTTTGGCCACTACTACTATCTCCAATCTTGCAGGAGCTACTGGTAACATTTCCATGTGGACCAATAATCTTGGATATTTAACAACTTCTACTAATTTAACAGTTTCTAACTTTGCTACAGCTAATATTTCTCAATGGTTTAATGATGTTGGTTATGTAACTTCTACTGGTGGAGAAATAGACCCAATTTGGAATGCAGCTTCAAGTAGTTATGCTAAATTAGGTTCTAGTAATACTTTTACTGGAACAAATATTTTTGCTACGACCACTGTTGATAATCTTTCCGTTTCTGAACTCAGTTCTCAATCATTGGTATTCACTGGGCCTAGTGGTAAACTTTCTGTCACTTCTTCTTTGCATTGGGATAATATTAATAGTCGTTTATTAATTGGCGGTGTGGGAACACCTGATTATACTTTGGATGTTGTTGGCAGTTCTATAATTCGTGGTAATTTAATTGTTACCGGCACCTCTACTTTTAATAATTACGTCTGTATTGGCGGAGTTTGTCGAAATGATTGGCCGGTCGGCGGTTCTGCTGATACCAGCACCATTAGGCAAATGATCTCTGCTTCTTCGCCGTTAAATTATGATTCAGGTTCAGGTATTTTAACAATCACAGGGTCAAATAGTTCTACAAATGGTTACTTGTCTTCAGGTGATTGGAACACTTTTAATAATAAAATTTCTTCCCAGTGGATAACTACCAGTAGTGATATTTATTTTAATGGTGGAAATGTGGGTATTGGTGTGTCTAGCTCACTACCGCAGGCGTTGTTGGATGTGGGACATAATTTTACTGTTGATGTTGATGGTAATATCTCTACTAGTGGTACTTTAGGAGTGTCTAGCACTGCAACTTTTGGTGGTAATGTTTGTATCGGCGTTGACTGTCGTACTTCTTGGCCTACTGGCGCTGGATTTTCTCAGTGGATAGATGCCACCTCTGGCATTTATTATAATAGTGGTAATGTGGGTATTGGCACCACCACTCCTTCGGCAAAGTTACATGTTAAAGGGGGGAATATTTTACATGAGGCTTCTGGTAATCCAACTTTGAAAGGTGCGTATGATACTCCTGGTTATGCTACTAATGTTTATGTTTCTGGCCAATATGCTTATGTGACAGATGGTGCTGCTGGTTTGCAAATAATAGATATTTCCAATCCTGCCTCTCCTACCTCAACTGGGAATTATAATCCTCTTGGTAATGTCTCTGATGTTTATGTTTCTGGCAAATATGCTTATCTAACAGATGATGCTGTTGGTTTGCAAATAATAGATATTTCCAATCCTGCCAGCCCAAGTTTAGTTGGTAGTAATAATGCCGCTGTTGGCTATTATGATGTTTATGTTTCTGGCAAGTATGCTTATGTAGCAGACGATGGTAGTGGTTTGCAAATAATAGATATTTCTAATCCTATTTCTCCTACTTTAATTAGTACTTATGATACCCCTGATTTTGCTAATGGTGTTTATGTTTCTGGCAAATATGCTTATGTGGCAGACAAAACTTCTGGTTTGCAAATAATAGATATTTCTAATCCTGCCAGCCCAAGTTTTGTGGGTAGTTATTATACTTCTGGTGACACTGCTTATGATGTTTATGTTTCTGGCAAATATGCTTATGTGGCAGATTCTGTTTCTGGTTTGCAAATAATAGATATTTCTAATCCTGCCAGCCCAAGTTTTGTGGGTAGATATAACACTAGCTTTGCTTATGATGTTTATGTTTCTGGTAAATATGCTTATGTAGCGAATGGTGTTTCTGGTTTGCAAATAATAGATATTTCTAATCCTGCCAGTCCGAGTTTAGTTGGCAGTAATAATATTGCTACTGGTTATGGTGTTTATGTTTCCGGCAAATATGCTTATATGGGAGGTGGTATTGATGGTCTACAAATTATTGATATCAATGGCACCGAAACACCGTCATTATCTGCCGGCAATGTTCAAGGTAGTGATTTGACGATATCTGAGAATGTGGATATTGGTAATAATTTATCAGTTCGTGGTGGTTTGAATGTGGGAGAAAGCGGTATTATGATTAATGGTGATTTTGGTATGTCGGGGTTAGTGACTAATACTTTGAGTTTTTCCACCACTACTTTATTTAAAACGGCAGCTACCCCCACAACCACCAATGCATTTATTTTTGATACTTTAAATTCATTTACTCCAGCTACAAATACTTATTTATTATCTATAAGAAATGCCGGTGTAGCAAAATTTTCTGTTGCTACTAATGGTGACACGGTGGCGGCTGGTAATTTATTTGCCTCTAGTATTACAGTGAGCACTGGTACTTCTCCTGGCGATTTGGCAGAGCGAGTGGATATTAATCCAAATGAGCAGGTAGAAGTTGGGGATGTGCTGGTTGTTGATCCTGATTCACAGGATAGATATAAAAAAAGTAGTTCTGCTTATGATCAAACTGTGGCTGGTGTAGTTTCTACTTATCCAACAATTATTGTTGGTAATGGTAAAACGAATTACACTGCTGCCATGGCCATGATTGGACGTGTGCCAGTAAAAGTTTCTAATGAAAATGGTCTAATTAAACGCGGTGATTTGTTGGTTTCAGCTACTCTTCCCGGCTATGCAATGAAATATGATTCAGCTAAAGATGATGGTTTAAAGAATGTGTCTGTTATTGGTGTGGCCTTAGATGATTTTACGGAAGTAACCGGTAAAATTATGATATTGGTTCGCACTGGCTGGGTAAATAGTAGACATCAATCAATTACTAGTTTACAGCAAAATGTACAAGAGTTGGCCACGACGCAAGGAATTAATTTGGGTAATAATTCAACAGTATTGAGTGTTCAAAATAATAATGGACAGTTGATTTATAATAATGGTGATTTAAATTTACAAGGTTATTTAATTTTAAATGTTAAAGCTATTGTTGGCTACAATAATAAATGGTTTATTGATGAGAATGGTTATTTTGTTACTCATTTGCAGACTTCAGCAGGAGACAAGGAAATGTATGGTTTACAATCTCCACAAGCAGAATTTGTGTTTTCTAGTTCTTCACAATTAATTGCCGGTGAGGTACATATTAATTTTGATACTTCTGTTAGAGAAATTATTGATGCCTCAACTACTTTAAAGATTAATGTTACTTTGACTTCTGGTGAGGCCAAAGGTATTTATGTAAGTAGTAAAGATGCAACCGGTTTTACTGTTAAAGAATTACAAGCCGGTTCAAGCAACGCTACATTTGATTGGATGGTAGTAGCAAAACGCAGATCAGCTAGTAGTCAACAAGTAACAAATAATAATACAGATATTATTTCAATTCCAAATGATACCACTTCAACTTCAGAGTTGACGCCGACTTCTACATCAACTACTGCACCAACTTCCCCGCCTGAGGTGGGTCCACCTGTGTCGGAAACCTCCACTCCTATTATTGTGTCTGATCCTACTCCTACTTCTACACCTGATCCCACACCAATAACTACTCCTACACCAGCTCCAGCACCTGAACCTTCTTCTACCCCAGAAACATTTCCTACTCCGACTCTTGTACCAACACCAGAACCCCAACTAGAGGTTGGTCCGCCTGAGGCGGAAATTCCCACTCCATCTTCTCCAGAGTTGACACCAGAGCCAGCACAATAAATATTTAGCAGATAAAAAACCCGCCAGTAAACGGGTTTTTTTATTTGTATTTTTTTATGTGTATATTGTATTTTGTTATTTAAGTTCTCCCCAGCGTTTGCCTACACTAATGTGAACTTCTACTGGTACACGAAGTTTTACTACATTTTCCATCGCCTCTTTTACAATTTTACTTACTTCATCTTCCAAACCCTCTTTAACTTCCAATACCAATTCATCGTGCACTTGTAAAATCATTTTGACGTCGTTTTTTTTGTATTTTTCTCCATGTATTTTGTCTAATGTGTTGATCATTGCAAGTTTCATTAAATCTGCGGCTGTGCCTTGAATGGGCATGTTGATCGCCATGCGTTCGCCGGAATTTCTAAGTTGAAAATTATCAGCATTTAATTCCGGAATATATCTTCTTCTGCCAAATAAAGTTTCTACATAACCTTCTTTCTTGGCAAATTGCAAAGTTTGTTCAATATATTTTTTTACGCCGGCAAATTCTGAAAAATATTTGGCAATAAATTCTTTGGCCTGCCATTGGGGAATTTTGGTTCGCCAGGAAAGTCCATAAGCGCCCATGCCGTAAAGCACGCCAAAATTTACTTCTTTGGCCGCGTAGCGCATTTCTTTGGTTACTTTATCTAAGGGAACATTATTAATTGCCGCGGCAGTGGCTTGATGAATATCTTTGCCTTCTGCAAAAATTTCAATCATTTTTTCATCATTAGCAAGTGAGGCCACAATGCGGAGTTCAATTTGTGAATAGTCAGCTACAATTAAAGAATAACCTTTTTCAGAAATAAAAGTGTCACGCACTTCTTTACCAAGTTCAGTCCGAATAGGAATATTTTGCAAATTAGGGTCGGAGCTAGATAATCTACCCGTGGTAGTTACCGCTTGATTGTAAGTGGTGTGGATACGGCCAGTGGTTTTGTTAATTAATGTTGGTAAAACATCTACATAAGTATTTTGCAGTTTGGCGAGTTCGCGATGTTCCAAAATCATGGGGATAATGGGGTGTTCTTCAAGCAATTTTTCCAGTTCAGATTCAGCCGTAGACAAACCAGTTTTACCTTTTTTAATAGTATCGGTGGGAATTTTTAATTTAGTAAATAATATTTCTCGCAGTTGTAAAGGAGAAGCAACATTAAATTCCTGCCCTGCCTCTTTCCAGATTTTTTTGGTTATTTTTTCTAACTCTTGATTTACATCATGAGAAAGTTTTTTTAAGACAACGGTATCCACCGCCACACCATTAAATTCCATTTCTGCCAAAACCGGAATTAATTTCATTTCAATTTTTTCAAATAAGCCTTGGTTATCTATTTCTGCCAGTTGTTTTTTCATTTTGGGATAAAGTTCTAAACAGTAACCCAATTCTTCGGCAATTTTTTCTTTATCTACACCAAATAAACTAGTTTGGTTTGAGCCAATAGATAAATCTTTACCTAATTCACGCATCACAATATTTTTTAAATCGTGCGAACGAGTAGAGGAGTTGATGACGTAAGAGGCGATCATGATGTCAAAAATTTGAAATTTGTCCCGATGAAATGCGGGATCCCGTACTTTGTCGGGAAAATTTGAAATTTGAAATTTAAGAAGTGATTTGAGGAGAGATTTTAAATCGTGGCCGATGAGAGTTTTTTTATTATCAGAAAATATTTGTGTGGTATCTGTTAGATATTTTTTTTCAATATAGTAGGTATTTTTTTCTGTGGCAAAAATTAACCCCAACAATTCACTCTCCATGACATTGGTTCCTGACAAAATTTCTTTGCAAGCGAAAATGTCCACCTGTTCAATTTCTTTAAGAAAATCTTTTAAATTTTTATCATCAATTTCAATTATGTTTATTTTAGTTTTTTGATTTGTGATTTTTGATTTGTTTGTATCTTGTTTCTTGGAATTTTCGTCTGATTTGGCTCCTGGCAATCTTTTAATCAATGACCAGAATTCAAACTTTTTTAGTAAATCACTAATTTTTACAATATCAAATTGTTTCACTTCACACTCAGCTAATTTAAAATCCAAATCTGGTACATCGCGTACAATTGTGGCTAATTCATAACTCATTTCGGCACTTTTCTTACCTTCTTTTAATTTTTTTATAACGTTTTCGCTAATCTTTAAATCTTTCAATTTTTCAATCTTTTTGTATATCTCATCTATCCCTCCAACTTTCTGTATTAATTCTGTCGCTGTTTTTTCACCAATCCCTGGTACACCAGGAATATTATCCGAAGTATCTCCGCGTAAGGCTTTATAATCCACAATATGCTCTGGTCCAAAGCCATATTTCTTTTTTACCTCTTCTTTATCATATAAAACAGTTTCACTCAGCCCTTTTTTGGGTGTAAAAACTTGTGTATTATCATCTACCACCTGCAGTAAATCTTTATCACCCGTAACAATTATTTTTTGTATCTTGTATCTTGTATCTTGTATTTTATTCGTGATTGTTCCAATTACATCGTCTGCTTCAAAACCTTTTTTAATATAAATTGGAATATCAAAAGCTTTGACTATATCATAACAAAGAGGAATTTGATCATATAATTCTTGATCAGCTTTTACACGAGTGGCTTTGTAATCTTTGGAGATTTTGTCGCGAAAAGTGCCACCACCCACATCAAAACTAACTGCCAAATAATCTGGTTTTAAATCAGCAATTACTTTGAGGAGCATACTGGTAAAACCGTACACAGCGTTGACCATGGTGCCTTTGACGGTCATGGGGGGGAGGGCGTGGTAGGCGCGGTGGATAATGGCATTACCATCAATGATGACGAATTTTTTATTTTCCATACGGAAGTATTTTAGCATTTTAGGTGTTGAAAGTAAAACGATTCTTTCCTTACTTTTTCACTAGAATGATTATACAAATAAAAAATACACTTATTCAGTGTATAACTTGAGGTACCGGTGGGAATCGCACCCACGCATAGGGGTTTTGCAGACCCCTGCCTTACTGCTTGGCTACGGTACCATTGTTGAATTTTTAAACAATTTTTATTTACTTAATTTTTTAATCACAGACAGATTATAGCAGATTTAAATTTGGATTTCAAGAGCTTTAAACCCGCCTCATCGGCGGGTTTTATTTATTTCTGTTTTAATCTGTTTAAATCAATGCTTTAGCGGCGAGCCAACTTTCTGGCACAGCTCCAGGCTCGCCAGTGTCCATCTTTTAATCTTTTTTCAATTGCCCAATCAGTAGCTTTTTTATAATCTAATTTATCAGAATTAGAAATATCTTTATGAATACTATTAATCTGCCACAGTCCTAAATCTGCAGTGTGGTTATAGTTAACCCCCATGGCATCTGAGTTCCATTTGCTTTCACAGTTAATAATAATTTCTACTTCATCAGGATCAAGACCGGCAGCGGTTACGCGCTGTAATACCCAGTCTTTCATGGATAATTCTGGCGGTTCAACTGGTTCATCTTTAGGTGTGGTAGAAACATTTAGACCAAACCAACTTAGTCCTTGATTTAAAGTATTTAAAGTGTCAGCTTTGGCAGTTTCGTGGATACTCATTGAACCAACAAAAGAAATAACTATAATGATAGCAACGGTTTTATGATAAAATTTGGATAAATTTTTGGAAAATAACTTCATAAGTTGTTTTTCTTTCTGTTGAAAGCGAGTTCAGTATTCCAGGTGGATTAACAGCCTTTGAGGAATAAAAAATCCTGATGATATACTCAGGAATCCTTCAACGCAAAAGTATACCAGAAAAGGTCCTCTTTGTCAATATTTCAAGTTATGATATACTATTGTTTATAATGATATTTAGCTAAAATAAGGCAAATTTGCTATGGTACATATCAACAGGCGGAGTTATGGATTTACCAAGGGTAACCCTCTCAAAAGACCAAAATTAGAAAATGGTAAAGTAGAAGTTACTGGTAATTATTCTGGAGTAAGACAAGTGGGGCCAAATAAATTTTGGCTTATTTTAGTGTTTATTTTGTTATTACCTTTTAAAATTGTTTGGTGGTTATTTAGAAGTGTGAAGTATTTATGGCAAAAAACGCCTAAATTAAGCCAAAAATCTAAGAAAAATTTATGGGTAAAAATTGGTTGGACAGCACTCACTTTGGTGATTTTGGGATTTTTGGCAGGTACAATCGCCGTGGCTTGGGCCAGTCGGGATTTGCCAGATCCGGAAAAGTTAACCGATCGAAAAGTAGCCCAAAGTACTAAAATTTATGACCGCACGGGGACACATTTGCTTTATGAAGTTTATAGTGGTGAAAAGAGAACTTTGGTGAAGCTAGAAGAAATTCCTAAAAATTTGGTAAATGGGGTAATTGCTACTGAAGATACTAAATTTTATCAGCACAATGGTATTGACCCCTTGGGATGGCTCCGAGCAATATATTATGCAGTGATTAAAGGTCAGAGGATTGCTGGCACTTCTACTATTACTCAACAATTAATTAAAAATGCGGTACTCACTAATGAGCGTTCTGTGCTTAGAAAAATTAAAGAAGTAATTTTATCTTTACGTTTGGAGCAAAAATATACCAAAGACCAGATTTTGCAAATTTATTTTAATGAAATTCCTTATGGTTCCACTAATTATGGGGTGGAGGCCGCGGCTCAAAGTTATTTTGGCAAGCACGTATCAGAATTGAATTTGCAAGAATGCGCTACTTTGACAGGTTTACCACAATCACCTTCCACTTATTTAGGTAATACTAAAGCTTTAAAAAATCGTCGTGATTTTGTTTTGGAAAGAATGGTGGTGGCAGGATATATTACTCGTGAAGCAGCAGACAAAGCTCAAGCTGAGCCAATAACTTTGCAAAAAAATTATGGTAATATTAAGGCACCGCATTTTGTACTTTATGTGCGTGATCAATTGATTAATAAATTTGGCGAAGAGGTAGTAGATACTGGCGGGTTTAAAGTGATTACTACTTTAGATTGGGACAAACAGCAAATTGCTGAAGAAGTGGTTTCTTCTTCAGCAAAAAATTTATTAGCTAGCAATGCTAATAATGCTTCTTTGGTGGCCTTGGACCCAAAAACTGGTCAAATTTTAAGCATGATTGGATCAATAGATTTTTATAATAAAGATATTGATGGACAATTTAATGTGGCAACTTTGGGTAAGCGCCAGCCTGGCTCATCATTTAAACCAATTATTTATTCTGCTTTGTTTGAAAAAGGTTATACGCCAGATACTATTTTGTGGGATGTGAATCGTAACTTTGCTGTTTCTGGTGTTCCTTATCAACCGCATGATTATGATAATAAAGAACGCGGGCCGGTTTCCATTCGGCAGGCTTTGCAGGGTTCATTAAACATTCCTGCGGTTGAGGCCTTATATTTATTGGGGTCAAAAAGTGGTGTGGATTTTGCTGGGCGTATGGGTTATACCACTTTAAGTGAGGGAGAATTTGGTTTAGCTTTGGTTTTGGGAGGTGGTGAAGTTAAACTTTTGGATCATACCAATGCTTATGCAGTGTTTGCTAATAATGGAGTAAAAAATGATCCAGTTAGTATTTTAAGTGTGGAAGATTCTACTGGTGAGGTGCTTTTTAAATGGAAACCAAGTGTTGGTGTTCAAGTGTTAGATAAAAAAATAACTGATATTATGTCAAATGTTTTAAGTGATGATGCTGCCCGAGCTTATGTGTTTGGCGCTGGTAGTGTGCTTACTTTAAAAGATCGGCCAGTGGCTGTTAAAACTGGTACTACTAATGATTATAAAGATGCTTGGACAGTTGGTTACACGCCATCACTGGTGACTGGAGTATGGGTGGGTAATACCAATAATAGTGCTATGAAAAAAGGTGATGGTGGTTCTAAATTAGCCGCGCCAATTTGGAATAAATTTATGAGTGGGGCCTTAAAAAATATGCCGGTTGAAGAATTTTCTCCATTACCACCCAATGAAGCAACTAAACCAATTTTGCGCGGTTCGGTGGGCGGTAGTATTACTTTAAATATTGATTCAGCTACTGGTAAAATCGCCACCACTTCCACACCAGCGCAGTATGTGGTGCAAAGAACTTATACTCCTGCTCATTCTATTCTATATTATGTAAATAAAGACGATCCACAAGGTCCGCCATTGGCCGACCCGGCTGTTGACCCGCAATTTTCAATTTGGGAAACTGCTATTCAGGATTGGGTAGTGCGTCAAAAAGCTGCCAATCCAAATTGGCAGATGACTTTTGAAGATCCACCAACAGAGTATGACAATTTGAATAATTTAAGTGGCGAGCAACCAAGTTTGGAGGTATTGAATCCTTTACCAAACAGTAATCTTACTTCAAGGGAAATTAATTTTAGTATTAAAGCCAGTTCTCCTCGGGGAGTTACTCGGGTGACTTATAAAATTGATGATAAATATGTTGGCGTTTTGCAAACTCCGCCATTTAATTTAAATTATTATGCTAGTGGTTTACAGGATGGAAATCATTTGTTAACAGTAATTGCTGTAGATGACGTTGATAATCAGGCAATTCAACAAGTGCCTTTTGTTTTAGCGGCTGGTCTTGAAACGCCGTCAGTATTTTGGGCTAGTAATAATAATCAAAAAGTTAAACAAATAAATTTTCCTCAGATTTTCTTTTTAAGTTTTTATCAGCTTGATCAAATAGCCGAAGTACAGATTTATCAGCAAACATTTGGTGGACCAAAAATATCTTTGGGGCAAGTTGATTTAAAAAATATTTTTAATAACCAATTAAATTTTAAATGGAACGAAGTACCGGAGAAGGGAAATTGGAATTTACTTGCGGAATTTAAGTTGAAAGACGGTAGTGTGAAAGAATCACCGGCTTTAACAGTAGCGGTTGAGTGAAGAAAATTATTAACAAAAAAAGAGTCTTAACTCTTTTTTTGTTTGGTGATTTTTTAATCTTATGATCTTTTGATTTTTAATTTTAAAAAGTAAGTTGTCCCCCAAATTATAAAAGGAATTGACAGCCACTGTCCAGCAGTTAGAAACCCTTCCCAAGAAGTTTGATATTCTTTGGCAAATTCAATGAGAAAACGGATAGAAAAATATGTTAGCAAGAATAAATGGAAGAAGAAAAGCTGGGGTGTTTTTTTGGAATACTTTTTGTATAAAATATAAAGTATGAAGAATAAAGTGATTGAGGTTAGTGCTTCATAAATTTGGGTAGGATGCCTCAAAATTGGATTTTGTTCGTAGTGTGGAAAATAAACGCCCCAAGGTAAATTAGTGGCACGACCGACAATTTCTGAATTGAAAAAATTTCCAATTCTAATAAAAGTTGCGAGTAGGGGAATGGGAATAATTAAAATATCCAAATAATTTTTAATATTAATTTTTTTTATTTTAGAAAAAATTAGTAATGATATTAAAAGTGCTAAAGTCATGCCGTGACTAGAAAGTCCTCCATGGTTGACGAAGATCATTTCTAAGGGGTGAGAAAAATAATAAGCTGGTTCGTAAAATAAAATTTCTCCGAGTCGCGCACCAACCAGACCGCCGAGAATGAGCCAAACACCTAAATCCAGTGCTAAATCACCTGGATATTTTTTTTGTTTGAATAATTTATAAATAATCCAAACCGCTAAAATTACGCCAATGGCTAAAAAAAGGCCGTACCAGCGAATTGTAATAAAGTTAAAATGAAGTAGAACTGGGTTGAGATTGTCGGTAAACATAATTATTTTTTTAGGTAAAACGGGTAATGCAAAAAATGAAGATTACTCCCAAAATTGTTAAGCCAATTAGTTTATAAGAACTTTTTTCGCTATGGGCTTCTGGTAAAATATCACTGGCCCCAATGTAAAGTAAAAATCCAGCAAAGAAGCCAAGATAAAGCACTAAAAAGTGTGGCGAGACCTTAAAAAATAAAGTTGAGATGGCACCTAAAATTGGTGTGAGGGCGTCAAAAAGTAAAAATATTTTTGATTTTTTGGTGGTATTTTTGTTGGTTAACATTAAGGTTACGGTATTCATACCATCGGTAAAGTCATGTGAGATCACCGCGATTGCCACTAAGAGACCAACAGCCGTATTAATTTGGAATCCCAGTCCAATACCCACTCCATCCATAAAACTGTGTCCGATTAAAGCCAAAGCCGATAAAATACCAACTTGGGGATGTTTGTGTTCTTTGTAATCATTTTCATGATTATGATGGATTAAAATTGATTTTTCCAAAATATGAAAAAGTAAAAAACCAACAACTAAAGCAATCATGGCTTCAATTGGGTCAAAATTATTGTCGGCGATTTGTCTAATGATTTCTGGAAAAATATCAAAAGTTACCACGCCAAGCAACACTCCGGCCGCGAAGGCCATAATGGGATGAAGTTTGTCTTTGAATTTAATGGCAAATAAACCACCAAGAAGAGTTGAAAAAAAAGTTGCTAAAGTAAGAACTATTAATTCCATATAGTTATTGACAGGCCGAACAAAGGCCGGTTAAAATTAAAGAATGTTGAATGTTTTTAAAATTTTTAATTTTGGGAATTTTTGGTTCAGTTTTTACACATTTAGTTTTGTGGCAACTGGTGCAAATTATGTGGTGATGATGATTTTCAATATCATTTTTTTCATAATATTGCTCGCCCGAAAGATTGATTACTGATTTGATTAAATTTAATTCTGCCAAAATTTCTAAAGTGCGGTAAATAGAAACACGATCAATTTTTGGTAATTTTTTAATAAGTTGTTTGGCAGAAAAAATACCATCTTTTTTAATAATAAGAGCCAGGATTTTTTTTCTGGGGCCAGTGATATTATAGTGATTTTGTTTAAGTTGATCACTTAGTTGTTTGTTTGGCATAAAAAATAATTGCAATTCAGTTGCAATTATATTATAACTTAATTAACTTGTCAAGTTAGAGGTCTATTGCTAATTTTATGGGGCAGTGATCTGACCCTAATACCTGGTCAAGAATCTCGGCTTTGGATATTTTGTTTTTTAGATCTAAACTTACCACAAAATAATCAATCCGCCAGCCGGCATTTCTAATTCTGGCTCCAAAGCGGTAACTCCACCAAGTGTATTTAATTTCTTGGGGATGAAGAAAACGAAAAGTATCAATCATGTTTTGTTTTAAAAATTTGTCAAAGCTGTTTCTTTCTTCAATAGTAAAACCAGCATTTTGTTCATTTTCTTTAGGATTTTTTAAATCAATTTCAGTATGAGCCACATTAAAATCTCCTGTAAAAATTACTGGTTTTTTCTTTTCCAGTTTTTTGATATGCTGAAAAATTTTATCGTTAAATTCAATTTTGAAATCTAATCTTGATAAATCATGACGAGTGTTGGGGAAATAAGCATTAACAAAGTAAAATTTTTCAAATTCAATAGTTTGTACTCGTCCCTCACTGTCAAAGTTATCATGGTTGAGCCCATTTATTTGTTTAATAATTTTTAAATTAGTTTTTTCTTTAATTAAAATAGCCGTACCAGCATAACCCGGTCTTTGTGCTGAATGCCAAATTTCAATATATCCGGGAAAATCCAATTCAGCTTTACCTCGGTCTTTATCAGCAATTTTCACTTCCTGCAAGGCCATAATATCCGGCTGGTATTTTTTTAGTACTTCTAAAAAGCCGTTTCTAAGAGCGGCACGGATGCCATTGACGTTCCAAGACATTAATAACATAAAAATTAAATACTAACAAAATACGATTAGAATATTAATAAAATATAACGTCATATTTGTTTTCATATTTTATTTGTATTTTGGTTGTATTTGTAAAAATACAAAATTTAGTGATTGTAAATAGTTTGTATGATGTTATTTGGGTTAGGGGTTCTAATATTATAATAGTTGAAAAGTGACTATTTTGCAATAACAATTGTATTTTTTTATGTGTATGTTGTTTGTTGTTTGTTTATCCACAAGCTGGGTTGGCAAAGTTTACATAGTATGGTATATTTTTCTAGTTAAAATTAAAATAAAAATATATGGCCGTAGAAAAATATCATGAAGTTAAAAAAGCTTTGTTGGATCATATACAGTCTTTGTTTGAAGAAATGGAAGAAGAATTGGCCTTATCTCACCAAGAAAAATATGCTTTGTTAGAGGACATTTTAAATGGTGCTTCTGATGAGGACGAGTTAAGGGTGGCTTTTGAACAATGGTATAATGAGCATGTTGATGAGATTGGTTGGGATTATAAAGTTGTAGAGTTATGGAATCAGGCTGTGGGTGATAAAGGTGTTGAAGTGGTGGAGGATGATGAAGAAGATAAAGATGAAGATGGTCCTGAGGAAGAGTTACCTGGTTTTGGATCTGATGAAGAAGACGAAGGTGATAAACGTAAGAATGATTTTAAAAATAGTGATGAGGATTAATTATGTGTGAATTTACGAATTATTAGTTAATGATTGGAGTGACTCACGACCGAGAGGGAGTGGGTCTTTTTTAACTTGAAATATTGGTGGATTGTGGTATATTATTGAAGCAACAAGCTTATTGCTTAATCTGCTTATAAACCTAATTTGCTTAAAAATATGGATAGAAATTTAGCTTTGGAATTTGCTCGGGTAACTGAGGCAGCGGCGATAGCGGCAGCTAATTGGATGGGGCGAGGAGATAAAAAATCTGCTGATGGGGCGGCAGTTGATGCTATGCGTGATCGGATGAAATATATTAATTTTTCCGGTAAAATTGTGATTGGTGAAGGTGAAAAAGATGAAGCTCCGGAATTATATATTGGTGAAAAATTAGGTACTGGCAAAGGTGAGGAATTGGATATTGCGGTTGATCCTTTGGAATGCACTGATAGTGTAGCCAACGGCGTTCCCAATGCCATGAGTGTAATTGCTACTGGCGATAAAGGTTCTTTGTTTCATGCCCCAGATATGTATATGGAAAAAATTGCTTGTGGCCATAAGGCCAAAGGGGCAATAAGTTTGGAGGCGACAGTTGCAGAAAATTTAAAAAATGTGGCTGGAAAATTAAGCAAAGAAGTCTCGGAATTAGTGGTAGTGGTTTTGGATCGTCCGCGCCATGAGGATTTGATTAAGCAAATTAGAACAGCTGGGGCTCGTGTTCGTCTTATCTCCGATGGTGATGTGGCCGGTGCAATTGCCCCCTCAGTTTGGGAATCAGGAATTGATTTGCTCATGGGGACAGGCGCTAGTGCCGAGGGAGTATTGGCCGCAATTGCCATTAAATGTTTGGGTGGTGAAATGCAATGCCGTTTAAAGCCAAAAGATGATAAACAAATTAAGCGTCTTCAGGAAATGGGAATTAGTGATTATAATAAGATTTTAACTTTGGAAGATTTAGCCAAAGGTGATGATTTGAATTTTACGGCCACGGGTGTAATTGATGGTCCATTATTAAAAGGTGTGCGTTATACAGCTCATTATTGTATTACCCATTCAGTGGTCATGCGGGTAAAAAGTGGTACAATAAGATTTATGGAAACACATCATCGGTTGGATGAGAAGTTTTATAAGAATTAGAACTTTTCTCTGCCAAGGGGGAGTACAGGAAGGGGTTTCGGCAATGGGATGTGATTAAGTAGGTAAAAGTATTAATTATTAAAAATTATCACTATGACCGAATTAAATAAAATTGCTAGAGCATTGGTGGCTCCAAACAAAGGTATTTTGGCTGCCGATGAAAGTACTGGTACAATCGGTAAACGATTTGCTAAAATCAATGTAGAAAATATTGAAGAAAATCGCCGAGCGTATCGTGAGTTGCTTTTTACTACTTTAAATATAAATGAGTATATTAGCGGGGCAATAATGTATGATGAAACTATTCGTCAGCGCGCAGGGAATGGCGAGACTTTTGTGGCAGTTTTGGAAAAACAAAATATTTTGCCAGGGATTAAAGTTGATGAAGGCACTGAACCAATGGCAGATTCACCAGATGAAGTTATTGCTAAGGGCTTAGAAAATTTACCAGCTAGATTGCCAGAATATGTAAAAATGGGAGCAAAGTTTTGTAAATGGCGTGGGGTAATAAAAATTGGTGATAATATTCCGACCTCTAATTGTATTCAAATTAATGCCGAACGATTGGCTAAATATGCCGAATTATGCCAGGAAAATAATTTGGTCCCAATGCTTGAACCAGAAGTTTTAATGGACGGTAATCATACAATTGAGAAATGTTTTGAAATAACAAAAAATGTTTTAAAAGTTGTTTTCGTAGAATTACAAAAAGTAGAAGTTGATTTGTCTGGCATAATTTTGAAACCAAATATGGTAATTTCAGGGTCTGATTGTTCAGAACAAGCATCGGCCAAACAAGTAGCAGAAATGACTGTAAAATGTTTAAAAGAAACTGTGCCAGAAGATGTGGGCGGAATTACTTTTTTGTCGGGTGGTCAAAGCGAGAAACAGGCTTGTGAAACTTTGAATGAAATTAATAAATTATCTGCTGATTGTCCTTGGGCTTTATCATTTTCTTATGGTCGCGCTTTACAAACATCGACCTTGAAAACTTGGGGTGGAAAAGTTGAAAATTTTAAAGAAGCTCAGGAAACATTTTTAAAACAGGCAAAATTAGCGAGCCTGGCTAGAGAAGGAAACTTATGAACAAAATTGCCGAAGAATATTATGCTAAAAGTGAAGGTATTGTTAATTTAAGTTGGCAAGATGTGGAGCAGGATGTTTTGGGTATAATTAAAAAAATGAAAGCTGATAATTTTGAACCGGAGGTAATTGTTTCCATTGCCCGTTCCGGGCTTATCCCTGCCGCGATGTTGGCTTATGTTTTGGGTAATAAAGAACTTTATGTAGTTAAAATTGATTTTTCCAAAACACAAAAATCTGGTAAAGATCAGGATCTAAATGATCGTCCAACTATCACACAAGAATTAACCAAAGACATTCATGGTTTAAAAGTTTTAGTTGTGGACGAAATGGTAGTTTCAGGTTCCACTCTTAAATTAATGGATATGTACATGCACATAAAAAATCCAGCTGAAGTTAAATATGCAGTACTTTATAAACAACCATGGGCCGGTTTTACTCCAGATTATTTTGGTCGGGAAATAAAAGAGTGGCCCTTGTATCCTTGGAAAGAATTAAAAAATAATGTGCTTGATCCACGAGCGGTGGTAGTTGAAAAATAGTTTAATTTAATCTGTCTCATGTTGGGACAGATTTTTTGAAACTTTTATGTTGCTTCTTTCGTATATAATGATGCGGACAAAGACTTGACAATAGAAAAAAATATCAGTATATTACTTATATTATACTTAATTAGTATGTTTTAATCTATTTTATATGATAAATAAGAAATCAAAACGTGGTTTAGCCAGCATGAGTGTGGAAAAAAGACGTAAAATTGCTAGTATGGGCGGTAAAGCCAGTCCAACCAATTTTAAAAATAGACCCTTAGCAGAACTAAAGGCAATCGCTAGAAAAGGTGGAAAAGCTTCTCGCGGTGGTAGAGGCAAGTAATTTTGGCTTATTTTGGCTAAAAATTATGTTTTTTAATTAGTTATTTTGGGTTATCCACAGAAACTGTCGACGAAAAGTTGACAGTTTTTATTATCTTTATTATACTAAATTGTAGCTATAATATTGACGAATTATGGATATAGACCTATTAAAATCTTTGGGTTTTTCTGATAAGTCTGCCAAGATTTATTTGGCTTTGCTTAGTTTAGGTCCAAGCTCTGTGCGTAATTTGGCTGAATTTTGTAATTTGAATCGGGGGACTCTTTATGATAACCTTAAATGGCTTCAAGAAAAAGGAATAATCACTTATTATCAAAAAGATACCAAACAGTATTTTGTAGCCGATGACCCGGACAGATTGAAACGACTGGTGGAAAACCAACAAAAAGAATTAAAGGAAGCAGAAATTAAATTAGAAAAAACTATACCCGAACTTCAAGCCTTGTATAATCGAGGAGGAGAGCGTCCGGTGGCCAGATATTATGAAAAAAAGGAAATAGGCCAAATTTTGGAAGATGTGCTGAATACTTGTGAAGAAACAGGTGAAAGTGAATATCGCATATATTCTGCGGCGGGGATTAGAGAATATTTATATAATAGTTTTGTCACTTTTAGTGATGTACGTATTGGGAAAAATATTGCCGTAAAAGTAATTGCCATGGGTGAGGGTGGTGAACTGCGCGGTTTGGATCAAAGAAAATGGTTAAAGGTGGAAAATGCCAATCCTACATATATAATTATTTATCCTGGCAAAACTGCTTATATTTCTTTAAATGCTAAAAAAGAGTTGGTGGGAGTGGTAATAGAAAATGAGGGAATTTATCAAACACAAAAAATTATTTTTGAAGGGTTGTGGAATAAGTTGTAATTATGTTTATAATTGATTTTGATGACACTTTATTTAATACGCACGCTTATAAGCAAGCAAGGCTTAGGGCAATGAAGCGTTTGGGTGTGTTGCCAGAATTATTTTGGAAGACTTATGAACGAGCAAGAACCAATGAAGATGGAATCTTTACTTATTCAGATATTAATCACGCCGAAATTTTAGGTTCACTTGGTTTTGATGAAGAAAAAATTTTTAAAGCTTTACAAAAGGTTACCAATAAATTAGAGAATTATATATTTTCTGATGCCGAAATGTTTTTGGACAATTTAAAAAAAATTGGTGAACCTTTAATTTTGTTAAGTTTAGGTGACCCGGTTACACAGGAGGAAAAGGTTAAGAAAAGCGGTTTGGGAAAGTTTTTTGATCGGCGATTTTTAGTTAATACACCTAAAGAGGATATTTTAAAGGAATTGTTTAAGGGAAACTTAAATCAAGACGCCTGGTTTGTAAATGATAAGGTGGATGAAACTCAACAATTATTATTTACTTTTAAAAATTTGCGGGTAGTTTTCAAAATGTCTGAATCAATACCGCGTGAGGAATATCTAAAGAGTGGTTGGCCGTATTTTCCAAGTTTAAAAGAAATTTTAGCTTATATAAATAAATATGAATAAGTTTGCAGTAGTAATTTTAGCTGCTGGAAAAGGTAAAAGAATGAACAGTGATAAATTGAAGGTGATGCACGAGCTAAAAGGCAGACCTTTGGTAGATTATGTAGTTTCTGCGGTTGAAGAATTAAAAATTGGTCTAAAACCGTTGGTAGTGGTTTGCGATGATGATGAAGTTGTGCAGAATTTTCTGGGAATCAGAGCAGAGTATGTGGTGCAAAAGAAAAGATTGGGTACTGGACACGCGGTTTTAATGGCCGAGCCCGTTTTAAAAGATTTGGCAGAAAATATTATTGTTCTTTATGGTGATATGCCGTTTATCACTACGGATTCTTTAAAAAAATTAATGGATAAACATTTAGCAGAAAATAGTAAATTAACTTTGTTAACTTGCAGGGTTGAGGATTTTGAGGGTTTGCAGGCAAATTTATTTGATAATGGAAGAATTATTAGAGAGCCAGAGAAAAATTTTATTATTAAAATTGTTGAAAAAAAAGATGCTACAGCTGAACAATTAAAAATTAGAGAATTGAATACTGCTTTTTTTTGTTTTCAAGCCCCCTGGTTGTGGGAAAATTTGAAAAAAGTATCTAATAATAATGTTCAAGACGAATATTATTTAACCGATTTGGTAGAACTGGCTTTTATCCAAGGTGAAAAATTATCCTCGGTAACAATTGAATTCAAAGAAGCAATTGGTATTAATACAATAGAGCATTTACAAATTGCTCATGAAATATAATTTTGTGGATAATAAAAATAGAAAATTAATGACCGGTGCCGAAGTTTGTGTGCAAGCTGCTTTTGACGCTGAAGCCAAAATGATGTATGGCTATCCCATTACTCCAGCCACAGAAGTGTTTACCGGTTGGATTAAACGTGGTGGTGCCTATTTGCAAACCGAAGATGAAATTGCGGCAGGTTTTGCAATTTGTGGTGCCATATTAGCTGGACAAAAAGCTTTTTCAGCTACTTCTGGTCCAGGACATATTTTAATGCAAGATGCGATGAGTATGGCCGAAGGTATGCGTTTACCGTTTGTGTTGATTGTTGGCCAACGTGGTGGTCCATCTTCTGGCACTGTAATTTATTCTCAGCAAGAAGTTATTTTGTCTTGTTTTGGTGGTAATGGTGAGGGTTTGCGTTTGGTTTATTCTCCTTCAAGTTTGAAAGAGTTATATCAATTAACGCGTCAGGCATTTAATGACGCTTGGCAGTATCGTTTTCCGGCAATTGTTTTAACCGATGGTTACATGTTAAAAACTAGAGGAGTAGTTAGTTTGGAAGAATTAAAAATAGAAAATATTCCACCTCATCAATTAGTTCCGGAAGATAAAGTAACTCACTGGCAAAATATTTACACTTTTGAAGATGATTTATATTATGAAATTAATTCAGCTAAAGAAGATTTTCATAAAATAGCAGATGAAATAGCTAAAGCAGAAAAATATTTAACAGCTGATGCTGAAATATTATTAGTTGCCCATGGAATTGTGGGGGCGGTTGCCAAAGAAGCAGTCCAAGAATTGCGTAAAGTAGGAATTAAGGCTGGAATGTTTCGTCCAATTACTTTGCGTCCTTTTCCTAAAAAAGAATTAGATAAAGTTTGTGGTTGGGAAAGTGTTAAAAAAGTAGTGGTAATTGAATCAGCCCTCGGTCAATTGGCCAGAATTGTGCGTGATCAGTTGGCGCCAGAGATTGATGTGAGTTTTGAATACCTGCAAAAACCGGGGTTAGGGATTGAGGTGGAGGAGATTGTGAAGTTTGTTAATAAATAATTTTATGTCTGATTTTATTCCAGCAAAATTTTGTCCGGGGTGCGGTTATCCGATTGCTTTGACGTTGTTAAAAAATGTTTTGAAAAAAAATGATTTACTTGCCAAGTCAGTGTTGGGTTTGGATATTGGTTGTAATTTGTTGGCTTGGAATTTTTTACCAATTTCTACTTTTCAAACACATCACGGCCGAGTCGTGCCAACGATGGTTGGTTTTAAGCGCGCCAGAAATAATTCACTTTCTTTTGCTTTGGTTGGAGATGGTGGAGCCTATGCTATTGGTCTGCAAAGTTTAATTCATGCCGCCAAACGTGATGAAGCAATTACAGTTTTGGTTATTAATAATACAGTCTATGGAATGACCGGCGGGCAGACCGCCCCCACAACTTTAAAAGGACAAAAAACCGATTCACATCCAGAAGGTAATCCAGAAGAGCCGATGATGGGTCCGGAATTATTAAAGAATGTTGTAAAACCAGGAGCCTTTTTGGCAAGAACTGCTGTAAACGAACCTAAACAGTTGATGGAATTTTTAGAAAAAGCAATTCAAACACAGCAAGCCGGGCATTTTTCTTTGATAGAAATTTTGTCTTTTTGTCCCACGAATTGGAAAACAAGTGGTATGGAAACAATTAAATATTTAGATGAAAAGTTGAAGCCGGTTTTTAAATTGGGTGAAGTTCTGTAATATTTTATTAATATTTTGTTTGTATTTTGATAATATTTTAGGCTTTTGAAAAAATACGAATAAAATACAAAAAAAATACGAATAAAATATGACTTATAAAATACTATTAAGTGGTGATGGCGGCCAAGGTATTCAACTTGTTTCCGACATGTTGGCGCAAGCGGCTTTTGCCAATGGTTTTAATATTTCGCAAATTCCTAATTATGGTTTGGAACAGCGCGGTGGGGTTTCACTTTCTTTTTTAGTTATTAGTGACCAAGAAATTGCTTATCCTCGGTTTACCAAACCAGACATTTTGCTCATAATGAGTGAACAAGCGAGAATAAGGACAGAAAAAAATAAAAATGGAAATTTAATATTAGATGTGCAAGATTATAATAAAAAATTAGAGGAGAATAATATTTTTGTTAAAAGTTATAATATTTTTTTCTTGGGGCGGTTGACAAAAATATTGGAAGAAAAAGGTGTTTTAAAGAAAGAGGACGTTTTTAATTTATTAGAAAAAAAATTAAGTACAAAAATGAATTGGGAGGAAAATAAAAAAACTTGGGAATTAGCAATTAGAAATTAATTATGATTATTTTTTTGCAAAATTTAAGTTTTACTAGTATTGCTATAATTTCGGCTGTTTTTGGTTCGGTGGCTATAGTTTGGGCCAGGGTTTTGTTAAAAGATATTAAAGCTAGGGATATTTTGGGAATAAATTTTTTAACCATGGGTATAGTACTTTTGTTGATTTCCCCATTATTTTATTATTTTAAATTTTCTTGGCTGGCTGCTCTGTTATTGATTTTGATTGCTGTTATTGATACAGTGGCCAATTATTTTTATTTTAAGACATTTGAAAATACAGAAGCGAGTGTGGCCGCACCAATTTTATCTTTAGCGCCGGGTTTTACATTCTTTTTTGGTTGGTTATTTATTGGAGATAAAGTTAGTTGGTATAGTTTTGTTATTGCCATTTTAATAATTATTATAGTTGTATTTTTTTCCATTGATTTTAAAAATTTCAAATATTTTAAGACAATTAGTTTAACACCGGCAATAATATCTTCCCTATTTTTTGGATTATCGGCTATACCGACAAAATATTTATTGTCTACAATGCAGGTTACAAACGCCCCAACCTTATATATGTTTCGGGCGGGTTTGATTGCTTTGTTTTCTTTGTTGTTTTTTCGTTTTCCACTTCGGGAAATTAGCGTTAAACAATATCGTCAAATTTTTTTACGTAGTCTGTTTGTCATCGGTCAATGGGTATTGTTGTATTTGGCTTTGTCCAAAGGAAATGCCGGGGTTACGGTCACTTTGGCCAACATAACTCCAATTTTTGCTTTTATGTTGGGTGCTGTTTTGTTGAAAGAAAAAATTACTTTTAAAAAATTATTGGCAGCAATTATGATTTTATTTTTATCTTTGATTATTTAATATGAAAAAACCTAAAATACTTATCTTATTTTGTGGTGGTACTATTTCCATGACCAAAAATATGGCGGGGGCTTTGGTGGGCCATTACTCAGCTGATCAACTTTTTAACATGGAACCGCGAGTTAAACAATTGGCTAATTTGGATGTAGAAGTAGTGGCGGATATTGATAGTACCAATATGAATTGGGTCCACTGGGAAAAATTAGTTGATTTGATTGCAAAAAATTATAGTAAATATGATGGTTTTATAGTTACTTGTGGAACCAACACCATGGCTTATACTTCTTCGGCAATATCGTTTGCTTTGCCAAATATCGGTAAACCAGTGGTGTTTACTGGAGCGCAAATTCCAGCTGAAGAAATAAATACCGATGCCCGTAATAATTTTGTGAATGCTTTGCGGGTGGCGATTATGGATATGGCTGGAGTGTTTGTGGTTTTTGGCAGTAAAATCATTTTGGGTTGTCGTGCCAAAAAGGTTAATGAATCAGAATTAGAAGCTTTTGATGTTTTTAATGATACTAATTTTGGTGAAATAATGATCAAAATTAAAATTAATAGAAAATATAATCGTTGTCATAATAAAAAGTTAATTGTTAAAAATGGTTTTGATAATAATATTGTCAGTTTAACTCTCGTGCCAGGTTTAAAATCAGAACATCTTGTTAAATTAATTGATAATAAAGTAAAAGGAATGGTTATTAGGGCTTTTGGTTCGGGAGATATTCCTTATGATTTATTTCCAGCCTTAGAATACGCGCGTAAAAAGCAAGTGCCAATTTTAGTTACCACCCAGTGTCCGCGTGGGGCCACGGTGATGGGTATTAACGAACCTGGTCGTCTGGCTTTAAAGCTGGGTGTGATTCAGGTTTTTGATATGAGTATGGAAGCTATGAGCACTAAATTGATGTGGGCCTTAAAACACAAAGTTTCTTATAAAAAAATGAAGAAATTTATCCAGACTAATTTGGTGGGGGAAATAAAAGAGAAATAAATTGGGAGGAAAGTGAAAGAGTTTATTTGTTGAGAAAAAAGTAATTTTATTTTTTATGCATCCTGAATTTACTTCCTTTGATTTTATTGGCCAAGCGGGTAGTAAAGCAGACTTTTTGAAGAAAAGAGAAGAGAAAGTTTTTAGTATTGTAGAAAATGGTCGCGAGGCTCAGGGTGATATAAAAGATAAATTTAGGCAAGATTTGGAAAGTGTAATTAAAGAAGGCGCGATGGATAAAGATTTTATTGAGAGTCTGATCGGGCATTTTCAAATCGATCCGCAGCTTGTGTATAAGAATTATATAGGTGTTGATGAGACAGGAGATTTTTCTTATCCGGTCTTAAACATGCGAGCGATTATTAACGCTTTAATCCCATTAGAGTTTGTTAATAATAAGAGTGTGTCGGTAGAAGTTAGAGAGATTGACAAATTTATTGTCGAACAGCCAGTTGATTTTATTATTACACCCTCTGTTGTTAAAGCCGCTAAGCCAGTTACGGGTGATGTGGTTGGTACTAAATGGACGAAAGAGTTTAACAGAAAAGATGGTTTGGAGGGTTTGCTTGAAAAAAATAAAATTAAGACGCGTAAGTTTTTTATGAACGAAGAAGCCCAACAACAGCAAAAAGAAAGGGGCATGTTGAGGGTGGGTAATTATTTTGGTTATTTTTTGTCAGATTTTGGTAAATTAATTTTGGTCTGTGATAATCAAGGAGAAGCAACTTTTGTTTTACATAAAGTAGAAGCTTCGCAGGTGGAGAGATTTATGTCCTTAAACAAGTTGCGATTACAAATTTTAATAAGAGCCGGTTTATGTGTGCAGGTAAACTGGGGAGATGTGGCAGGGTGGAATGCTAAAATATTGGCGGAAATTACTAGACCAAACAATGAAGTATTTTCAGACTCGGGAGAAGAAATGTTGGCTGCGGTAGAAAAAGCAGATGTTAAAAAACAAACCCATTTGACATATGCAGAAGCTCAGGAGTTATTGCAAGATTTTGGCTATATTACCACTAGAAGGGAATACGAAGTATTGAGAAAGCAAATACCATCACTACCTTATCATCCCGAACACGTGTTTGCGAGCGAGTGGAGGGGGTGGGATAGTTTTCTTAGTCAAGTAGAGAGTTTTGAGGACGCGCGTAGTCGGGTGAAGGCAAAAGGTTTTAGAAATTCCGCTGAGTATCGATCTTATCGCAAATTACACCCAGAGGAAAGATTGCCAACTGCCCCGGATGTATTTTATGCTGATCAAGGTTGGGCGGGTTGGAATGATTTTTTGGGAATAGAAATTTTGGATTTTGTTGCGGCGAGAGACTTGGCGGGATCTGTTGGTTTTGCAGGTTCTCAAGATTATTACGAACGCTATATGCAATATTCTGGGCTTCCGTCTAATCCGAACAGAAGTTATAGAGGTAATTGGGTAGATTGGTATGATTATTTAGGCAAAAAAAATAAAAAATAATGAATAATTTTAAATCATATGTGTGGAATTGTCGGGTATCTTGGTCAAAAAGAATCCTTACCTATTTTGGTAAATGGACTCCGGCGTTTGGAATATCGCGGTTACGATTCTGCTGGTGTGGCTATTTTAGATAAGGGAATAATTAAAAAAGTAAAATCTGTTGGTAAAATAGATAATTTGGCGGAAAAATTATCCGCCCTAAACGGATGCGCTTCGGGCGGAAAAGATAATAAAATGAGTGGTACAGCTGGTATTGCCCATACGCGCTGGGCCACTCATGGCGGAGTTACTGAAGAAAATGCTCATCCGCATACTGACTGTTCGGGAAAGATTGTTTTAGCGCATAATGGAATTATTGAAAATTATCGTGAATTAAAAATAGAATTGGGTGAAACTCATAAATATACTTCGCAAACTGATTCAGAAGTTTTGGCGCATTTGATAGAGCATTATTATAAAGGTGATTTACGTCAGGCTGTACAATCAGCACTAAGACGAGTGCGTGGTACTTATGGATTAGTGGTAATGCACGCCGATCATCCGGACATGATAATTGCTGCCAGGTTAGGTAGTCCGCTTGTTGTGGGAGTTGGTGATGGAGAGTTTTTTATTGGTTCTGATGCCACACCAATGTTGGCTTATACCAAAAAGGTGGTATTTTTAGAGGATGGAGAAATTGCGGAAATAACTTTGGCGGGAATGCAAACTTTTAATTTACGTAATCAAAATGTAATTAAAAAAGTGGAAGAGATTGATTGGGATGAAGCGCAGGCAGAGCTTCAGGGTTTTCCTCATTTTATGTTAAAAGAAATTTTTGATCAGCCGGTAGTTTTTAAAGATGCGGTACGTGGTCGTGTTGATCAGGAAGAAGGTACAGCACATTTAGGCGGTTTGAATATGAGTGAAGCACAAATGCGCGAAATCAATAGAGTCATTTTGATTGCTTGTGGCACTGCCTCGTATGCGGCTATGGTTGGTAAGTATGCCTTTGAAAGATTAGCTGGCATACCAACTGAAGTAGATGTTGGTTCAGAATTTAGATATCGTGATCCAATTGTTGATAACCATACTTTGGTATTTGCCATTTCACAATCAGGAGAAACTGCCGATACTTTGGCAGCAGTACGTGAAGCAAAACGAAAAGGAGCCTTTGTGCGGGGGATTGTAAATGTGGTTGGCTCCACTATTGCCAGGGAAACTGATGGTGGCACCTATATTCATGCCGGACCAGAATTGGCAGTGGCTTCTTCCAAGGCTTATATTAATATGGTAGCCGTTCTTTTGTTGTATGCCTTGCAATTTGGTCGTTCTCGTAGACTGAGTTTGGCTACTGGACAGAGAATTTTAACTGCTTTGGGAGAAATTTCTGAGAAGATGAAAATAATTTTAGCGCAAAGTGAAAAGATTAAAAAATTAGCCGAGAAATATAAAAATTATCAAAATTTTCTTTATTTAGGGCGAGGGATAAATTATCCAGTGGCTTTGGAAGGTTCACATAAATTAAAAGAGATTTCTTATATTCACAGTGAAGCTTATCCAGCCGGAGAAATGAAGCATGGGGTGAACGCTCTTTTGGCACCGGATTTTCCAGTGATTGGCATTATGACCAAGAATCAGCTTTATGAAAAAATGAGCAGCAGTATTGAAGAAGTGCGGGCGCGCAAATCGCCGGTAATTTTGATTGTGAGCGAAGGAGATATTAAGGCTCAGGAATTGGCCGATGAAATAATTTATGTGCCAGAAACTATGGAGCTTTTGGAACCACTTTTAAATATAATTCCTTTGCAATTATTTGCTTATCACACAGCAGTACTTTTGGGGCGTGATGTGGATCGGCCCAGGAATTTAGCTAAATCAGTGACTGTTGAATAATATGATTCAAGCGGTAATTTTTGACATGGATGGAGTGTTGGTTGATAATCATGAATCTTGGTCCATTTTTGATACAAATTTTTTGGCGGAATTAGGTATTAAGTCGGATAAAGAATATAAGGCATTTGTAAATGGTAGAAGTATGGAAGAAGTTGCCTTGTGGACCAAAGAACATTATCAGTTGAGTCAAAATGTGGAGGATATTTTGGTTTCTAAACAAAGTGGGGTAAAACATGTTTATGAAGTTGAGTCAAAACCAATGTTTGGAGTTGAAGATTTGCTAAAAAAAATTAAAAAAAGCAATTTAAAATTGGCTTTATGTTCAGGAGCAAAAATGTGGATGATTGAAACTATTTTAGATCGCTTTAATTGGCAGGATTATTTTGAGGTGGTAGTTTCTTCCGACCATGTTGAATGCCAAGGCAAACCAGATCCAGAAATATATTTGTATACTTCTAAACTGTTAAATATTGATCCCAAAAGTTGTGTGGTAATTGAAGATGCCGAAAATGGCGTAAAGTCGGCAATAGGTGCGGGGATGGAGTGTGTTGGTTATGTGGATTTGCGATTTGAATTGTCTGAAGATTTATCCAGGACAAAATTTAACGTTAATTCATTTTCAGATAAAAAATTAATAGAATTCTTAAATATCTAATTCAGATCAAAACAATTTATGTCTCAGTCTAAATCATTACTTAAACAAAACATCGTGGTTATTGGCGGAGGCAATGGCGGTGCCATTACTTTAAATGCAGTAAAAATTTTTGCTGATAAATTTAATATTAATGCGGTAATATCTGTGAGTGATACTGGTGGGTCGTCTGGTAAACTTAGAAAAGAATTTGAGACTCTTCCTCCCGGAGATATTTTACGAGCAGCTCTAGCAATGTCGCCACTTCACTATCCGACTTTAAAGAAAATTTTTCATACTAATAGATTTGCTGGTAGTGGTAAATTAAACGGACATAATCTCGGCAATATATTTTTAGTTTTCGCTCAAAAATATACTGGTGATTATTTGCAGGCTTTGCGTGCTTTGGAAGAGGCGGTGGAAGCTGTGGGTCATGTTTATCCGGCCACGATGGAGATGACTGATTTGGCAGTAGAATTGAGTAACGGCAAGAAGATTATTGGTGAAACAAAAATTGACATCCCCAATTATGATAGAAAATTACGCATCAAAAAAGCTTGGCTTACACCAAGCGGTAAAATATGTTCAGAGAGTAAAAAAGCCATTGAAAATGCCGATTATATACTCATGGGTCCGGGTAGTTTGTATACCAGTATCATTGCTACAATATTACCAGTTGGTTTTAGTGAGGCAATAAATAAATCAAAGGCTAAATTAGTTTACGTAATGGGTAATGCTTTTGAAAAGGAAGGCGAAACCGGACCGGAAAAAATGAGTGATTTTGTTCATCAATTACAAAATTATTTACCAAGAAAAATTGATGCAGTAATTTATAATAATCATAAATTGACAGCTGATACCCGAAAAAATTATCAAAAAAGAAAGTGGCAAACATTTAGAGTTGATTTGGAAAATTTGCAAGATTATAAAATTATTGCAGGTGATTATGAAAGAAATGGCGGTGGGTTGTGTCCAGATAAATTAGGGGTAGTTTTAAAGAGACAAATTTTTTAAATAATATTAATTTATATTCAAAGCCAGAATAATATGGAAATAAAAAAAGAAATTAAAAAAGATTCTTTTGCTGTAAAAATTTCTTTGGAAGAAGCTGGAAAGATAATGGGTTGGGCGTATTTGTGTATTATTTTTCAGGATCGACATAAAGAGCCTTATGGTTTAATGGAAAATGTTTATATAGAGCCAGAATATCGGAGTCGTGGCTTAGGAAAAGAATTAGTCAAATTATTAATAGCTGAGGCTAAAGAGCGTGGATGTTATAAAATTATTGGCACTAGCAAACACAGCAAACCGGAAGTGCACACTTTTTATGAAAAATTTGGTTTTAAGAATATTGGAGCGGAGTTTAGGATGGATTTAATTCAAGATTCAAAAGTAATGACAAAAGATTAATTTATGGGTAGACCATCAATAGAAAATCCAGAGTTTTTTGGACAAATACAAACTAGGCAATTTGAACATTTTCCTGGTTTGTTTGTTACACCAGGAGAATTGTCTGAACTTCCCCAGCAGATTGCAGATAAAATACCTGAACTTGGTGAGTTGGCTGAGAAGGGTAGGCATTTTGTGGTTAAGGAATATTTGTCCAGAGTGAAAAAAGAGTCTCGGTCTATGGCGGAAAATGTTAATGATGATAGGTGGACCCTGGCAGAATTAACAGAAAAAAATTTGGTTATTCAACCCGGGAAGGCTAATAAATTATCAGCAGTAGATTT
Organism: Candidatus Magasanikiibacteriota bacterium; assembly: GCA_903837125.1. Taxonomy (GTDB): domain Bacteria; phylum Patescibacteriota; class Patescibacteriia; order Magasanikbacterales; family UBA922; genus CAILTG01. Next base: position 44,521 of record CAILTG010000025.1, read on the forward strand.
TAATAATGATCGTACATTGGTTGACTCGGTTCAGGTTCTTTCAGATAGGCAAAAAGCAGTTAGAGATTATTTTTCAGAATTACCGGAGTTTGTGGTCCCGAGTTATTTTTTTATTGCTTCTGCAAGTGTTCAAGGAAGAAAAAAAACAAAAGAGGATTTTACTGTTTATGAAATACAAGAAAAATTAGAAAATTTTGAACCATTACATGAATTTTTATTTAAAATTACCAAAGAAGGTAATTTACATAGGTTATCTCCTGAACAGTTGAGAGTTTTAAAAACAGATTTACAATTAATGAAGGAAAGGTTGAATGGGATGTTGGCTGATAAAGATCATCCTGTTTTTGGGATTTTTTTGCCAGATTTAAAAGCAGGTAATATTATTATTTGTAAAGATGGACATTTAAGAACCTTTGATACCAATTGTTTTAAAAGTGGTTTTGAAAGGCCTGAGGCTGAAGGAAAAATAAAATTAACTGTGAGCTTGATAGATAAATTATTATTGATATTAGGTAGTTAAATTTAGTTATTTTTTAAATTTAATATTTTTTATTATGAAAAATTATAATATTCAATCACTCATGCCTGCCAAAGATTATGAATTGTTGGACAGCGGAGAAAATGAAAAATTAGAGAGATTTGGTAATTATGTTGTGTCTCGTCCAGATCCACAGGCCTTGTGGCCAAAAAGTTTAAATGCCAAAGACTGGCAAAACGTGGACGCAACTTATGTTAGAGAAAGTAAAGGTGCTGAATGGCAGGTAAGAAATCCAAATTTACCAAAAGTTTGGTCAATTGAATTGGGTGGCTTAAAATTTAATATCCGTTTATCATCTTTTAAACATACAGGAATTTTTCCAGAACAAGCGGGGAATTGGGGATGGCTTCAAGACAAGATTAAAAGAGAAAAGGATAGAGGAAATACAAATGTTAATGTGTTAAATTTATTCGGCTACACCGGAGGGGCGAGTTTGGCTTGTGCTAAGGCGGGGGCGGAAGTTTGTCATGTGGACGGTTCAAAAGTGGCAATTTCCTGGGCCAGAGAAAATGCCAAATTATCTGGCTTGGAAGATAAACCTATTAGATGGATTTTGGATGATGCGGTTAAATTTGTTCGTCGTGAAATTAAGCGCGGGAGAAAATATGATGGTATTATTATGGATCCGCCAGCTTTCGGCCATGGCCCAGAAGGTGAAATGTGGAAGATAGAAGAAAATTTTTTAGAATTTTTGGATTTATGTAAACAAGTTTTATCGCCAAACCCATTATTTTTTTTAATTAATGGTTATGCTTCTGGTTATTCAGCGATTGCTTATGAAAATAATTTAAAAGATTTAATGAAAGATTTTAAAGGCGAAGTTGAGATTGGGGAATTGACGATTGTGGAAAAAGGCGGAGAAAGAATGTTGCCGTGTGGGATTTTTGCGAGGTGGAGTAGTATTTAATTATTAAGTTCTAGAATAATATTTTGCTTATGATGCCACGTGTATTATATGAAGACAATCATTTAATCGCGGTTTTTAAACCAGCGGGAATTTTGACGCAAGGAGATGAAACCGGTGATAAGTGTTTAATGGATGAAGTAAAAGAATATTTAAAAGAAAAATATCATAAGCCGGGTAATGTTTTTTTGGGTTTGTTGCATCGGTTAGATAGACCAGTTTCGGGAATTATTTTGTTTGCTAAAACTTCCAAAGGCGCTTCTAGATTGTCCGAGCAAATTAGAAGTCACAAGCTAATAAAGATTTATCAGGCCTTGGTTGAAGGTTGTCCAAAAGAAAAAAAAGATATTTTGATAAATTATTTAAAAAAAGATAAAGAAAAAAATTTTGTTGAAGTGTTTGATGAAGAAGAGTTTAGACCGTTGGATTTGGTTGGCAGTAAAAAAGAAAGTAATGAAAGTGATTTGCAATATGCAGAATTGAGTTATGAAGTTATTAAATCAAACAATAAAACTTCGTTAATAAAAATAATTTTAAAAACTGGACGATCACATCAAATCCGTGCACAATTATCTCATCTTGGGCAGCCAATTGTTGGCGATATTAAGTACGGAAGTAAACAAAAATATCAGCAGGGTGAAATCGCTTTGTGTGCTACTAATTTAATATTCAAAACCGCTACTACGGGCCAAGAAATTGATCTTAAAATTGAACCAAATTTTGGTTAATTATGTATGCTTCAACAAATATTAGATTTACATATACATTCCAAATATTCCCGAGCCTGCTCGCCTCGCTTGGAGTTGTCAATAATTGCGGAAACATGCGCTATTCGCGGGGTGGATATTGTGGCGACCGGAGATTTTACTCATCCAAAATGGTTTGAACATATTAAAGAAAGTTTAGTGGAGGAGAATGAAGGAGTTTATAAATTAAAAATTAAAGATACAAGAAACAAGATACAAACAATTACTAATTACCGATTACCAATTACCAAATTTATTATTGGGACTGAACTAGCGGTGATTAAAAAACATAAAGAACAAACACGGCGGATTCACTTGAATGTTTTTGCGCCGAACTTGCAAGTGGCGGAAAAGTTTAATAAAAAGTTGGAGAATGATGGGTTTAATTTGCGCTCCGATGGACGGCCAATTTTGGGAATGACTGCCAAAGGATTGTTGGAATATATTTTGGAAATTGATGAAAGAATGATTATGATTCCGGCTCATGCTTGGACGCCTTGGTTTGGTATTTTTGGTTCTAAAGGTGGTTATGATTCACTTGAGGATGCGTTTGACGAACTGGCTCCACACATTTTTGCAATTGAAACTGGGTTGTCTTCCGATCCGTTAATGAATTGGCGATTGTCGGTACTGGATAAAATTGCTTTGGTGTCTAATTCTGATGCTCACAGTTTAGAAAGAATTGGACGGGAAGCCAATGTTTTGGCCTTTGAGAATGAAAAAGATATTACGTATAAAAATATTTTTGAAGTGATTAAAAATAGTGTCCGTGTAAACCCCGCAAACGTGGGGCATGTAGTAGGAAAATTTTTATATACAGTGGAAATGTATCCTGAAGAAGGGCGGTATCATATTGATGGCCACAGAGATTGTAATTTTTCTTGCGATCCAAAAGAAACTAAAAAACTGAAAGGTATCTGTCCTAAATGTAAAAAGCCGTTGGTAATCGGCGTGATGAATAGAATTGAAGAATTGGCAGACAGAACAGAAGAAGAAACTAAAAAAGTAGTTAGGGTACCCTATAAAAGTTTGGTGCCTTTGCCAGAAATTATTGGTGATGCATTAGATGTTGGGGTGAAAACAAAAACTGTGAAAGTGGAATATGATAAATTGATTGAGAAGTATGGTACAGAATTTAATATTTTATTAAATATTTCTACGTTGGAGATTGGTCAAACTTCCCAAAAAATTATTGGCGAAGCTGTTGAACGGGTACGTCAGGGAAATATTTTTGTAAAGCCGGGGTATGATGGAGAGTATGGAGTAGCGAAGGTGTTTGGTAAAGGAGAGAAGAAGGGGCGTACAGAACAGGGAGTGTTGACATTGGGATAATTTTTTAAATAAAAAAATATCCCTAAGTAGGGATATTTTTTTTATGAACTTTACACGACAAGCATGCATGTAAAATTTGAATGGCTATCAATATTATAAATAGTTTATTTTAATTTGCCAATAGCAGAGGGGTGTGTATAACTTTAGCCCACTAATCTTAACACTAATCCGACACGAATCTTGGGCTTGAAAAAAATAAATTTATTTGATATAGTGGTTTTGCCAAACCTGCGTCTGTAGCTCAGTGGTAGAGCACCACCCTTATAAGGTGGCCGTCGATGGTTCGAATCCATCCAGACGCACAGATTTTGTCCTCGTCGTTCAATGGATAGGATGCTAGCCTCCGAAGCTGGAAATGCGCGTTCGATTCGCGCCGAGGGCACAAATTTTAGATTATAGTAATTTAAGTTTTTATTAGTGGTTTTTTTGTAAAGAAATTGTATGAATAAAGATATTAAAATTATTGCGGAAACTCCTGAATATTTAGTGTTGGAAAAACCAGCTGGTATTTTGGTACATCCAACTTCGGCCAAGGAAACAGATACTTTAACAGAATGGTTATTGGAGAAATATCCAAAGATTATAAAAGTTGGTGATTCACCAGAACGGCCAGGAATAGTTCATCGTTTAGATAAAGACGCTTCTGGACTTTTGGTGGTGGCTAAGACTCAGCCAATGTTTGAACATTTAAAAAAGCAATTTCAAGAACGTTTAATTAACAAAGAATACTTGGTGCTGGTTTATGGCAAAATTAGTGCTGATGAAGGTAAAATTGATTTTGCTATTGATCGCGGTCCGGATGGCCGTATGGTGTCGCGTCCTAAAACTGATCTTTTGAGTGTAGCTAAAGTGGGCAAAGAACAACCAGGCAAGTTGGCGTTGACTGAATTTTGGGTGGAGCAAAGATTTATTCGTTTCACTTATCTACGCGTAAAAATTCATACTGGCCGCACACATCAAATACGCGTACATATGTTTGCTTTTAATCATCCGGTAGTGGGAGATGAATTGTATTTGAACCGTAAGCTGGTAAAAAAGAATGAACAAAAATTGGGCCGATTATTTTTACATTCAACTAAATTGTGTTTTGCTGATTTGAAAGGCGAAGAAAAATGTTTTGAGAGTGAATTGCCAGAGAAGCTTAATAACTTTTTGAAAATATTAAAATAAATTTATGAAGAGATATTTGATTCTATTGGCTTGTTTTCTTGTTTTTATTGGAGTTGGATGTAATTTAGAATCAAAAAATGTTGTTAAACAAAATAAGAATATTGAGGTTAAAATGGGGGAGGCTACTAGTACTGTTTCCACTACGGTTACAGCTACAATTATTGTTACAACAAGTACAGCAGAGGAAAAAAATGATGACAGTCAGTATTATAAAACAGAGTCAGGATATTATGCTGGGGTTAGTGATGGGTATATTTGGAAAGACGGTAAAAAACTTACGGAAATCACTCTTGATTTTTACGAAAATGGCAATCAAGATCAAAATGAGTACATATTAAAGGAACTAGATATTAAGGGGCAAAAGAATTTATATGTAGTAAAGGTTGGCGGTTGTGGGGGTTGTGCCTGGATGAGAAATTTTTATTTTCAGGTAAATCAGGATGGTTCTTTAACTTATCATAAATTTAAGACTACAGACTCACAATTGTATTTGGGTGATTTGGATGGATTATTTTCACCGGATAAATCAAAATTGGCTTTTGTAAGAGGTGGAGAAAAAATCGAGCCGGTTAAAGAGCTAGATTCAATTTGGATTTTTGATTTATTAACTGGTGAAGAAAAAGGAGTTGGTAAATTAAAAGATGGTAAGGTTTTGTTTAATTGTAAGGATAATGAAAATTTGGAATTTGGTCCAGACTGCGAGTGGAATCCAAATAAAATATCTTGGAAAGATAATCAAGAGCTGGTGGTTAAGGTTCCTACAGTACCACTTTCTAAATCAGAAATTGCCGAAGGAAGTTTTAGTAAATACTATGGAGTGTTTAGAGATTTACTGCCACAAATTTCCAACTTGTGGATAGAGAAAATTTACAGTTTCGATTTTGATAATGATGGTATTAATGAATATATTGTTTTCTATAATGTACCCATTCAAAAGAAAGTAGAAATTTTTGGGGAAACAATAACCAGTAATGGAGCCATAGCAGTTTTTAAATTAACAAATGATGAATGGAAAAAAGTGTACGAGGACGAAGGGACTGTTGGCAAGGAAGGATATGGAGTATATAGTGAAATGGGTAATAATTCAGTAGCTTTTGTTGACATAGACCAGGATGGAAATAAAGAAATAGAGATTTCAACGTCACAGGATGGTAGTGGCCATTATGTTGATAGTTATATTTTAAAATGGAATGGAGAAAAAATTGCCAAAGCAGATTTTAAGGAAACAAAGACTAAAAAAGAATTAAAAGAGGAATTTTTAATGCCTGGTGAAGAGTTAGGCCCGGGGGATTTAAGTTATGATTCCATCTGTGGTAGTGAATCGGAGTATGACTGTACTTATAGACAAGACGCTCCAGGTGCAGTGGGAAAAATTGTAAAAAACTATAAATATAAGAATGGATTGTTTGTAGTTGATTCTTATCAACGTGTAAATTATTAAATATGAGTATTGGTAAATTAGTTATTATTTCATCACCTTCTGGCGGCGGTAAAGATTCAGTAATTAACGCTTTGTTAAAAATTTTTGTTAATTCTGGAAGATTTATTACCACTACTTCACGTCCAACTAGGCCAGGAAATGTAAACGGGGTGGATTATTATTTTGTTAGTAAAGAAGAATTTGAACAAAAAATAAAAAATAACGAAATGCTGGAATATAATATTTATGCGGGAAATTATTATGGCACCGAGAAGCAAAAATTGGCTGAAGCTTTGGAAAAATATAATTTTATTTTTACACAAATAGAAGTAAATGGTAAACATAATTTAGATAAAATTGGCGTGGCTAATATTTCCATATTTTTATTGCCAGAAAATGAAGAAATTTTGCGTCGTCGCATTGAGCGGCGTGGTGGGCTTACTTCAGAGATCATTGCCGAGCGGATGCGGATTGCTAAAGAGGAGATAACTAAGTCCGAAGATTATGATTTAAGAATAGTGAATGTAGATGGTAAATTTGAGGAGACAGTAGATAAAATTAAGGTTTTTTTGTTGAATATTGACAAAAAAGCTTAAATATTATAGAATAATGCCACTTTAACATAACCGCGACGTTGGGCAGACATCAGCTTAACCTCTCCATAATTATATATAATATATGTCAGATGATATTAGAAATTCCATTAAACCTGGAATGATTGTAAAAGTTCATCAGAAAATTAAAGAAACCAATACCAAAGGTGAAGAAAAGGAACGTATTCAGATTTTTGAGGGCATAGTTTTGGCAGTGAAACATGGCACAGAAATTGGGGCCACTTTTACTGTGAGAAAAACTTCTGAAGGTGTGGGTGTGGAAAAGATTTTTCCAATTGCCTCTCCAGTAGTAGCTAAAGTGGAATTGGTGCGTCAGATCAAAGTGAATCGGGCAAAACCAAATTATTTGCGTACTTACAAAAAAACTTTGAAGGAAGTAAAAAAAGAAGTTAAAGCTAAGAAATAAGCTCGTAAAGTTATTAAAGTTGAGAAATTTTTTAAGTAAAAAAGCCGTTTCGCATCTTGAGGAACGGCTTTTAAAATAGTGAAAATTATGATAATCTAATTTGGTAATGGAGAGGTGTCAGAGTGGTCTAATGTGCGGCTCTCGAAAAGCCGTGTCCTGCAAAGGACCGTGGGTTCAAATCCCACCCTCTCCGCCTTCGCCCGCCGTAGCTCCCAAGAGCGTAGGCGGGAACAGTGTTTATCAATAAAACATTGTTCAGCGAATTAAAACCTAGGGCTACGGCGGATGTAATCCGGTTAAAACTTACTTCGCCCACCTAAAGCTTCGGACGGGCAAACAAGGTCTGTAGTATGAATATAAAAATAGAAAAATTAGTTTTTGGAGGGCAGGGTCTTGGTCGAGTAGATAACAAGGCAGTTTTTGTTTGGAATGCTTTACCAGGTGAAGAAGTAGAAGTTGAGTTAATTAAAGATAAACCAAATTTTGCCGAAGGCATTGCCAGAAAAATTATTAAAAAATCTTCAGATAGACTTGAGCCACAGGAGGATCATTATTTAGCATGTAGCCCTTGGCAAATTATTTCTTTTGTTAAAGAAAATGAGTGGAAGGTGGAAATTGCCAAAGAGACATTTAAAAAATTTGGTTCTTTTGAATGGCCAAAGTTGAATATTATTTCAGATAATAATGAATTTGGCTATAGGAATAAAATGGAATATTCTTTTATTAAGTATGAGGGGAAAATTAGTTTGGCATTTTTTGAAAGAGAAAGTAGAAGACACATCCCAATCAAAATTTGTGAATTAGCTCGTCCTGAAATTAACAAAGTGGCGTTGGAATTGTTAGTCTGGATTAACAAAAATAATATTTCTTTAGATAGTTTAAAGTCTATGATTGTGCGCTGTAATCAAAAAGGGGAAGTGATTGTCGGCTTATTTTTAAAAGATAGATTGCAATTTAAAAATTATCCGGAATTAAAAACCAATTTTATTGGTTTGAATATATTTTATTCTACTCAGCAAAGTCCAGTCTCGGTGCCAACAGCTGTTTTGTACAAAGTAGGGCAGGATTTTTTAGAGGAGGAATTGTTTGGGGTAAAATTATGTTATGGTTTATTTAGTTTTTTTCAAATTAATATACCAATTTTTAAAAAGGCTTTGGAAGATATAAAAAGATTTATTGATCCCGATGATAATATTATTGATTATTATTCTGGTGTGGGAGCGATTGGTTTGTCCGTCTCAAATGTAGGGGCGAATTGCTATTCGTCCACGCTGATAGAAAGCAACCCGGAAGCAGTTGAATATGCCAAAATAAACATTAAATTAAATGGGTTAGTTAATTGTGAAGCAATTTGCGCGCCATCAGAAAAAATGGTAGATTTGATTGCAGCCGATAAAACAATAATTTTTGATCCTCCTAGAGCGGGATTGGATAAGAAAGTAATAGAAAGAGTAAATAAGACCAAGCCAGCCAAAATAATTTATTTATCTTGTGATTTGGCGACCCAGGCCAGAGATATTGGATTATTAAAAGAAAATTATAATATTAATTTTTTGAAATTGTATAATTTTTTCCCGCGTACAGCGCATATAGAAGGACTGGTAGTTCTGCAAATTAAAAAATAATAGAGTGAGCCTGAGATTGCCGTGTCGTCGTACCTCCTCCTCGCAATGACAGATTATATGTTAGGTGAATTTGTTTGTTTAAATGGAAAATTTATAAAAAATGAAGAAGCCAAAATCAGTATTGGTAGTCTTGAGTTTTCTTATGGTTTTGGAGTATATGAAAATATTCGCCTTCGAAATGGTAGAGTATATTTTTTGAGTGAGCATTTAGAACGTTTGTTACATTCAGCTAAAATGATTGGTTTGATTCATCAGTTTTTTGTAGAGACAATTGTACAGTGGGTCAATGATACAATCGTTAAGAATGAAGTAAAATCGGCTAATATTAAAATGTTATTAATTGGTGGACAAGAGCCACAATTATACATTATGCTTTTAGCACCTCAATATCCGGATAAGAAGATTTATCGCGATGGTGTATTAGTTAACACTTATCAATTTGAACGTTTTTTACCACAAGCCAAAACTTTGAATATGTTGCCAAGTTATTTGGCTTATAGTGCAGCCAAAAAGGTTGGTGCTTATGATTCATTATTTATAGATAAAAAAGGCAAGGTGGCAGAGGGTACTAGGTCCAATTTTTTTGTCATAAAAAATAAAACTTTATATACTCCGTCAGTAGAAAAAGTGTTAGACGGTGTTACTCGTCGCACTGTTATTGATTGTGCTAAACAAAATGGTTATAAAGTAGCAGAAAAAGAAATTAAATTAAAAGATATTTTTAAATATGCTGGGGCGTTTTTGACGAATACGTCGGGTAAAATAATACCAGTGCGAGGAATTATGAATTATGAATTAGGAATTAAGAATTTTGACGGAATTTGTGATGAATTGAAAAATTTAATTAAATTATATGATGAATATTTGGATAATTTATGAATAAGAAATTAATTTTAAAACCAGGCCGGGATAAAGCGATCAGGAATTTTCACCATTGGATTTTTTCTGGGGCGATAAATAATATAGGTAATTATGAAGATGGCGAGGTTTTGTCAGTTTATAGTTCAAATAATGAACTTTTAGGTAGTGCTTATGCCAACCATCAAACTTCAATTACCGCGCGCATGTTAAGTTTTGGTAAAGTTGAGCCACTAGAGGCAGTAAAGAAAAATATTGATAGTGCGATTGAGATGAGGAAAAAGTTTTTTGATTGGAATAAAACTAATTGTTACCGTTTGATTAATTCCGAGGGCGATAACATCCCCGGTTTAATTGTTGATCATTATAATGAAGTTTTGGTGATGCAAATTGCCACGGCTGGTATTGATAAATTAAAACAGTTTATTGTTGATTATCTGGTAGAGAAATTACACCCAAAAGCGATTTATGAAAAATCAGATTTACCTTCGCGCCGGGAAGAAGGCTTGCAGATGACAGAGGGTTTTTTGTATGGTGAAGATGTTCCTAATGTTCTAAACGTTCAAATTGTTGAAAACGAAATAAAGTTTCAAGTAGATTTAAAGAATAGTCAAAAGACTGGTTTCTTTTTGGATCAACGAGAAATGCGAGTTTTAGTTGGTCAAATGGCTAAGAATAAAAAAGTTTTAAATTGTTTTTCTTATACTGGCGGTTTTTCTCTTTATGCTGCCCATGGTGGTGCGAACCAAGTGGATTCAGTAGATATTTCGGCTGAGGCGATAGAGCAGGCTAAAATAAATTTTAAGTTGAATAATTTTGACATTAAAAAAAATAATTTTTATGCTGAAGATGTTTTTCAATTTTTGCGTGGAAAAGAATTAAATTACGATTTGATAATTCTTGACCCGCCGGCTTTTGCTAAAAAGAAATCAGACATAATTCAGGCTTGCCGTGGTTACAAAGATATTAATCGTTTGGCTTTCATGAAAATGCCAAGTGGTTCAATTTTAGTTACTTCTTCTTGTTCCTATCATGTAGACGAGAAATTATTCCAGACTGTAGTTTTTCAGGCAGCAGTAGAAGCCAAAAGAAAAGTAAGAATAATTCAACGCCATCATTTGGCCCCAGACCACCCCATAAATATCTTCCATCCAGAAGGTGAATACTTAAAGAGTTTGGTGTTGTGGGTGGAGTAGCTTTTGTGCTATTATATAAATGCTTAATTAGTATATTTTATGTCTATTCTAATCTCAGGTTCATTGGCCTACGACTATATCATGGATTTTCCAGATAGTTTTAAAAATCATATTTTGCCAGATCAAATCCATATTTTGAATGTTTGTTTTGTGGTGGATGAACTCCGGAAAAATTTTGGCGGCTGTGCTGGTAATATTGCTTATACTGTTAAATTGTTGGGCGGAGATCCTATTATTTTGGCTGCCTTGGGTATGGACGCAATAGATTATTTAGAACATTTTAAAAAGAATCATATAAATATTAGCTACATGCCGGTTTCTAAAAATAAAATGACTTCTTCAGCGCATATAACCACAGACAGAGATGATAACCAGATTGTGGCTTATTATGGAGGCGCAGGAGATGAGTCAATAAATTTGGATATTAGTGAGGTAAAAGAAAAAATTGATTTGGTAATTATTGCTCCCACCAAAAAAGAAGTTATGATTAAGCATGCCAAGGAGTGTTATGATAAAAAAATTCCATTTGTATTTGATCCTTCGCATCAATTAACGGCCTTTACACCCCAAGAATTAATGATGGTAATTGGCCAAGCTAAATTTTATATTGCCAATGATTATGAAATGAAATTAACTGAAGAAAAAACTGGTATGACAGCTAAAGATATGTTGGATCATCTGGAGGCGGTTATTGTTACTTTAGGTGATCATGGTTCTAAGGTTATTACTAAAAATAAGGTGATTGAAGTAGGAACTTGTCCGGCTCAATCGGTTGACGACCCTACGGGGGCGGGTGATGCTTACCGCGCTGGATTTTTCTCGGCTTATATAAAAGGATTAGATTTGAAAACTTGTGCTGAAGTTGGAGCAGTGGCGGCTACTTATACTGTAGAGAAATACGGAACCCAAACGCATGAATTTACGGTTCCAGAATTTAAAATTAAATTTGAAAAGGCTTTTGGAAGTGAGTTGAAGTGGTGATTTGATTAATTGATTGAAAGATTATAAGATTAAAAGATTGCAAGATTATAATAATCTTTTAGTCTTTTAATCTTTAGTTATATTTTGAAAATAAAAATATGCTTAATAAAAATGACTACAAGGTGGCTGATTTGTCTCTTGCTGAAGCTGGCAGAAAGCAAATTATTTTGGCAGAAAAAGAAATGCCAGGATTAATGTCTTTGTGTAAAAAATATCAGGGTAAAAAACCGCTTAAAGGTGCGCGAATTGCTGGTTGTCTGCACATGACCACCCAGACTGCGGTGTTAATTGAAACTTTGGTTAAATTAGGAGCAGAGGTGCGCTGGTCAAGTTGTAATATTTTTTCTACTCAAGATGAAGCTGCAGCTGCTGTGGCTAAAGTTGGTGTGCCAGTGTTTGCTTGGAAAGGTGAAACCGAAGATGAATATTGGTGGTGTGTGGAACAATCTTTAAAATTTACTAGTGGTCAAGGACCAAATTTATTATTGGATGATGGTGGAGATTTAACTTTACTCATTCATGAAAAACATCCAGAAATGTTAAAAGAAATTAAGGGTGTGTCTGAAGAAACTACTACTGGCGTGCACCGTCTTTATCAAATGATGGAAAATAAAACTTTGGCTACGGTAGCGATTAATGTAAATGATTCGGTTACCAAATCTAAATTTGATAATAAATACGGCTGTCGTGAATCTTTGGCTGATGGTATTAAACGGGCTACTGATATTATGATTGCTGGGAAAGTAGTGGTGATTGCTGGCTATGGTGATGTGGGTAAGGGTTGTACCCAATCAATGCGTGGGTTTGGCGCCAGGGTTTTGGTTACCGAAATTGATCCAATTAATGCCTTGCAAGCCGCTATGGAAGGTTACGAAGTTGTTACCATGGAAGAAGCAGTGAAAATTGGTGATATTTTTGTTACCACTACTGGTTGTTGTGATGTGATTACTGGCGCGCATCTAGATAAAATGAAAGATGCTGCTATAGTATGTAATATTGGACATTTTGATAGTGAAATTGATGTTGCCTGGCTTACTTCACAGAAAAATATTAAAGAAGAAAATATTAAACCACAAGTAGATAAATTTATTTGGTCCAGTGGCAAGTGTTTAATATTATTATCACGCGGACGTTTGGTAAATTTGGGCAATGCCCATGGCCATCCTAGTTTTGTGATGAGTGCTAGTTTTACCAATCAAGTATTAGCACAACTATCGCTTTGGACTGAATCTGATAAATATGAAAGTGGTAAGGTTTACACTTTGTCTAAGGCCTTGGATGAAGAGGTAGCCCGTTTACATTTAACTAAGTTAGGGGCCAAACTCACTAAGCTTACTTCTAAACAGGCAAAATATCTTGGTTTGCCAATTAATGGACCTTATAAGAGTGAGTGGTACCGGTATTAGTTTGTAAAATTATAAAGTAGGGACGCGCCATGGTGCGTCCTTTGTATTAGTGTGGATTAGTGCGTTTAGATTAGCGGGCTACTGTTGACTTTTTCTCGGATATGTTATAATATGGCCATCTCTTAAATTAACGTTATGGATGGTTTTTTACCTCAAAATCAGTCAGTAGAAACTATTAGAAAATGGTATAAAACTCCGGGTGGAATAGTTTTCTTGTCAATCATCGGAATAATTTTAGCCGGTGTTTTGTTTTTTATGGGCACTTTTACCTATTATTTGTGGCAAATAAAATATGGTAATGCTGCTGATCAGTTGGCCAATAATCTAAAAAAACAAAATAATGAAATCTTTGGCAATAAAACCACCAGCACTACTGCGGAGAATGTTTTAATAAAAGATTATTCTAAATATATTAGGAATTATAATCCTATTAAAGGCAAAGTGGGGGCGTCGGTAACTGTTTTAATGTTTGTGGATTTTGAGTGTCCTTATTGTCGCCAAGCTTATGCGGATTTTAATATAATAATGAAACGTTATAGCCCAGTGGCTAGATTTGTTTTTAAAAATATTACCGGTCAAACTCATCTTAATGCTCTGCGAGCTGCCATTGCTGCTACTTGTGCAGAAGAGCAAAATAAATTTTGGGAATATTATGATTTATTGTTTCAAAAACAGCAGTTAGATGATAATTCTTTGTTAAAAGACGCCGAAGATTTGAATTTAGACACTACTGCTTTTGCCAATTGTACCAGCACTGAAAAATATCAAGACAATATTAATCAAGATATAATGGACGCAGCGGATTTAGATATTTTAGGTACTCCTACTTATTTTGTGAATGGAGTGAAATATTCCGGGGTAATGAGTTTAGCTGATTGGGATAAAATTATTTTAAATTCTTTAAAAAAATAATATGCGTAAGCAGTTTTTTATTTTTTTGTTGATCATGGTTCTAGGTCTAATTTTTTCTTGTTCTGGAGCAGCTAGAGTTGATGCCCTGGGAAAGGAAGGGTGCTATTGTAAACTAGATACAAACAAACCTTCTACTTGGTTTGAATTAAATGAAACAGACTGTGCAAATACTACGGGTTGCACCTGGCAAGGTCCCAAAAGCAAACCATGTACTCCTGTTGACGGTATTGAAGGTCAAGCAAGTTTAGATTGTTTAACAGGTCAAGTTTGTTTAAAAAATATTTGTGTCAATAAATCAAGTCCTCAAGCAACTGCAGCTGCTTCAGCTGCCAATCCAGCTACTGCTTCTGGTGCTAGTTCTGCTGCCAGTTCTGCTGGTGGTCTCCAGAGACTTAATGTTAGCGGAGTGGATGAGCGGTGTTGGACATTAGATGATTGTCAAAAAGAGAGAACGAGAATTGGAATTACAGTTGCTGATAATACTAATGAAAAGGCTTTGTATCAGGGTACAGACGCAGTGGCTGCTTGTGGCGGAACAGAAAATAAAGATATTCCTCCACAAAAAGTAGGTTTTTGTAGCCCAATTAGTCAGGCGACTACTGAAGTTAATTTTTATGGTAAAACTTCCTTCAACGGTATTGGTGATTTTTTACAATATACTTATAAATTAGTAATTATTTTGGCTGGGGTCTTGGCCGTGATTATGATTATTATTGGCGGCATAGAGTGGATGACCTCTGGCGGCAGTCCAGACCGCATTACTCAGGGTAGAAAAAGAATTGGCGGAGCGATTGTTGGTTTGATTTTGGCTGTTACTTCTTATATGATTTTGTACCAGATTAATCCCTATATGGTTAATTTGCGTCCACCCCAAGCCTGGCTCATAAATCCACAAGCTTTTGTGCCAGCTGTTTGTGATGATATAGATACTAATTTAGCTTTTGCCTATAAAGGAGATGAACAGCCTAAACAAGATGCTTTGACACAACTTTACGGAAAAGTTGGTAAAGATGATTATAAAGTAAAAAGTAAAACGGGTGCTTGCGGTAATTATTATTTCCCTCAAGGTGCCAATGCGCCGCGTGTTTGTGCAGGTACAGATTGTACTTGGAATGGAGAAGCAAACGTTTGTGCTCCAGGTGTTGCGTTTGATAGTAAGAATGACGGTTGTAAAGATAACACTAATTTATTATTAAAGCTTCATGTGGTTTCTTTTGAACAGCAGTTAGCTGGTGGAAGGACTTTTCTTGGTTGCTTTGCGAATGTAATAAAAGCCAAAGATGGTGCTTGGTTGCTTCCTCTTCCGGGACCTGATAATGCTTCATTATTAGCAGTATGTCGTCAAGGTGATGCTTGGAATATTGAAGGTGAGTGGGAACATTGGAGTTTTGTGAATGATATAGGAAAAGGAAAAGAACACGGTTTTTGGCATCCAAAAAAAGAACCAAATGCAACATTTTATAATTATTTTATAGGTTTTGGAGGATTAGCCAGTGTTAATAGTGAAAATCTTGCTTATACAGAAAGTAAATGGTGTGGTGATAATAAATTAATTGGTTTTTTTGTTTATTTTAAATTGAATATTGCCTGTGAAGTAGGTGGTGACAGATTTTGGGTTGGTTGTTCTACACCTGAATGTAAAACAGCGGTAGTTGGAAGTTTTTGCGATCAGGTGAATTGGCAAAATTATATTCCTTTGGCTAAGTTACAAAAAGGTCTGGTTTTGGATGTGCCCGTTGGTGAGGCAGCCATAAATTCAATTATAAAAAATGGTTCAACTTGGCTACAGAACACTTCTGTAAATGGTAAATGTATTACAAAGGAAAATGAACCAAAAACATAAATTATGACCGAACAAAACAAAATAATTATCAGAAATGCCCGAGTGCATAATTTAAAAAATGTTAGCTTGGACATTCCTAAAAACAAATTAGTAGTAATCACAGGGCTTTCCGGATCCGGAAAGTCCTCTTTAGCTTTTGATACTATTTATGCCGAAGGTCAACGTCGTTATGCGGAAAGTTTAAATGCTTATGCCCGGCAATTTATGGAAGTGCAAGATAAGCCGGATGTAGATGAAATTAAAGGCTTGTCACCGACTATTGCCATTGATCAAAAAAGCACTTCACAAAATCCGCGTTCTACAGTGGGTACAGTTACTGAAGTGTATGATCATTTGCGCTTATTATTTTCTAGAGTTGGGGTGCAATATTGTCCAGAGGATAGAATTCCGGTAAAAGGTTACACAGTTGGCGAAATTTCGGAAATACTCCGAAAAAAAGCCAGAGCCAGTAAAAGTGTGATAATTTTATCACCAATATTTTCTGCTAGTGATCTTAAACCTAAAGAATTGTTAGCTCGTTTGGAACAAACCGGTTATGAAATAGTGCGTTTAAATGGCGTGTTAATGAAATTACCTGAGCTTTCCAAATATAAATTTAATGCCGGACATCATTATGAAGTAGAATTATTAATTGGTCGGATTATTGATATTAAAAAACAAGACCCTACTTCTTTGGTTGATAAAACGGTTGATTTATCAAATGGGTCGGTGATAATTGTGGATGAAGAAACCGGTGAAGAAGAAACTTATTGTTTGCAAGCAGTTTGTAGCAAATGCAATCGGCATTTTGAGGCCATTGAACCGCGTACTTTTAGTTTCAATAGTCCTTATGGAGCTTGTCCGCGCTGTACTGGGTTGGGTCGAACATTAGAAGTTGATCCAGAATTAGTGATTCCTAATAATCGTTTAACTTTGGCCGAAGGGGCAATTCAGCCTTGGACTAGAATTGTTGGTAATCAAGCTTATTATCAAAAATTATTGGAAGTAGTAGCCGAAGCCCATGGTTTTTCAGTGCATACTTCGGTAAAGGATTTGGGTAATTCCGTAATGGATATTTTGTTGTATGGCACTGACGGTCAAATTTATGAGGTGTCAGACTTCGCAGTTACGTCCGGCGGGGCAGGTAAAAAAGTGCAGTTTGAAGGGGTAATTCCCAATTTAACCCAGCGTCATGCGGAAACTGATTCTGATTATATTCGTAAAGAAATTGAACAGTACATGCGAGAAAAAATTTGTCCGGTTTGTAAAGGGCGAAGATTAAAAGCGGAGTCTTTAAATGTAAAAATTGCTGATTATTCTATTGCTGATATCGTGGAAATGAGTGTGGAAGAGGCTGATGTTTTTTTTAAGAATTTACAAAATAGCAAATCCAAATTACAAGAAAAATTTAGCAAGCAACAAATGATGGTTTCACAGCCCATTGCTAAAGAGGTTTCAAAACGGATTGAGGATTTAATGAAAGTGGGTTTGTATTATTTAAGTTTGGATCGTTCTATTACTACCCTGGCTGGAGGTGAAGCCCAGCGGGTACGTTTGTCTACCCAACTTTCTACTGGACTGACTGGTGTGATTTATATTTTAGATGAGCCTTCAATTGGTCTGCATTCGCGTGATAATGATAAATTAATTACCACTTTAAAAGATTTGCGCGATAATGGTAATTCGGTGATTGTGGTTGAACATGATCGAGCGATGATTGAAGCAGCTGATTATGTAATTGATGTCGGTCCGGGGGCTGGTGAGTATGGTGGAGAAATTTTGGCCGAAGGTAATTCGGTCCAAATTAGAAAAAACAGCAAGTCAATTACGGGAAGATATTTAAGTGGCAAAGATGAAATTCCACTTCCTAAAAAATTACATAAAGGTAATAATCAAAAATTGGAAATTATTGGTGCCAAGGCTTTTAACTTAAAAAATATTGATGTGGAAATTCCTTTGGGTCGCTTGGTGTGTGTTACCGGTGTATCTGGTTCAGGTAAATCCACTTTAATTTCTGAAATTTTAGGCAAGGCTTTAAACAAACATTTTTATCGGGCGAAAGCCGAGCCGGCTGAGCATAAAAAAATTAAAGGTTTGTCCAATTTAGATAAAGTGATTGTGATTGACCAAACGCCGATTGGCCGTACTCCACGTTCCAATCCAGCCACTTACACCAATGTCTTTAGTTTAATTCGTGATTTGTTTACCGGTGTACCCGAGGCTAGAATGCGTGGTTATGATGCTGGTAAATTTAGTTTTAATGTTAAGGGTGGTGGACGTTGTGAGGCTTGCGCGGGCGAGGGTTATGTGCGCATTCCCATGCAGTTTTTATCTGATGTGTTTGTGGAGTGTGCTGAATGTTTGGGACAGCGTTATAATAATGAGGCTTTGGAAATTCATTATCGCGGAAAAAATATTGCTGATGTTTTAAATTTTACAGTAGAAGAAGCTTATAAATTTTTTAGTGATGTGCCAAGTATTGCTGATAAATTGCAAATTCTTCGTGAAGTTGGTTTGGGTTATGTGCATTTGGGTCAACCAGCCACCACTCTTTCTGGCGGTGAGGCTCAACGGGTGAAATTAGCCACAGAATTATCTCGTCGCGCTACTGGTAAGACTTTGTATATATTAGACGAACCAACTACTGGACTTCATTTTGAGGATATCAAACGATTATTGCAAGTTCTTTATGCTTTGGTAGACAAAGGCAATAGCATAATAATTATTGAGCACAATCTTGATGTGATTAAATGTGCTGATTGGGTGATTGATTTGGGTCCAGAGGGTGGAGAAAAAGGTGGTACAGTGGTGGCAGAAGGTATACCAAAAGACATAATGAAAGTTAAAAATAGCTGGACAGGAAAATATTTAAAAGAAGTTATGAAGTAGAAGTTTGATAATTAAAAAATAACCGCGTCAAACGCGGTTATTTTTTCTTCTCTTTTTTATTTCTTGGTTTACTTCTTCCAGTTGAATATTTTTTTTGTTTAATAAAACAAAAAGATGATAAATCAAATCAACCGATTCGGAGATTAATCTTTTTTTGCTTTCTTTAATTGAAGCCTGAATAACTTCAGTGGTTTCTTCCATAATTTTACCAATAATTTTGTTCGTACCACCTTGGAAAAGTTTGGCAGTGTAAGAATTTTCAGGTGAGGCCTTTTTACGGTTGGCAATGGTTTGATATAATTCTCCCCAATAACCAATATCAGCAGAGGTTGGTTTTATTTTTGTCTGTGGTGCATCAAAACAAGAAACAAGATTAAGGTGACAGGTAGGGCCAGTAGGCTTGGCTTTAATAAGTATGGTATCGCGGTCGCAGTCAAAATATATTTCTTTAAGAAGTAAATAATTTTTGCTAGTTTCTCCTTTTAGCCATAAACGATTTTTAGAACGGCTAAAAAACCAGACTTTTTTGCTTTGTAGAGTTTTTTTGAGCGAGGTCTCGTTCATGTAGCCAAGCATAAGGATTCTGTTGGTGCTGGTGTCCTGGATAATGGCTGGTATTAAATTATTGTTTTTTGACCAATTTATTTTCTTCATAGGCGTATATTAATATTATTATTTTGTAGGTATTTTTTTAATTTTTTTATACTTAGTTCACCAGAGTGGAATAAACTGGCGGCTAAAATTGCATCAGCTTGTCCTTTCTCAATTGCTGTCAGAAAATCTTCTTTTTTTCCAGCCCCACTAGAAGCAATTATTGGCAGATTTACTGCCGAACCAATTGCCTGGAGTAATTTTATATCATAGCCAGATTTGGTGCCGTCTCTATCCAGACTATTGACCAAGATTTCACCGGCGCCGAGTTTAGCCATTTTTTTTGTAAAAACAATAGCATTTAATCCAGTAGCCTTGGTGCCACTATTTGTATATACTTCCCAGCTGTTATTTTTTCTTTTGGCGTCTAATGAAATCACTATACATTGCGAGCCAAATTGTTTGGCGGCTTGGGAAATTATTTTTGGATTTTTTACAGCAGCAGTGTTTAGTGCTATTTTATCAGCGCCGGCTAGGAGTAATTCACGGATATCACCGAGAGTTTTAATACCCCCACCAATAGTAAAAGGAATGTTTATTTCTTTGGCGACACGCTTGGCTAGTTCAATTTGAGTTTTTCTTTTTTGGACAGTAGCACTAATATCTAAAAAAACTAGTTCATCGGCTCCGTCTTTATTATATTTTTTAGCCAAGGCGACCGGATCGCCGGCGTCTTGGAGATTTTTGAATTTAATTCCTTTTACTACTCGGCCGTTATTGATATCCAAGCAGGGGATAACACGTTTGGTTAAGTTGTTGCTTAAAGTAATTTTATTTTCATAAAGGGCTTTGCCGACTACAGCACCAAGGCAGCCTATTTTTTTAAGATTTTTTAAATCTTTGTTATTGGCAACGCCACCTGCTGCAATAATATTGAATTTTTGTTTTAATATGGTTTTAATTAGGGTGAGGTTTGGTCCGTTTAAGGTACCATCTTTTTGTTTGTCAGTCACTAATAAAGTAGTTACGCCGGTTTGTTTTAATTTTTTTAATATAGTTTTTATAGAAATTGAATTTATTACTTGCCAGCCATTAGTGACGAGCTTACCTTTATCAGTATCAATAGCGACTATTATTCTTTCTGTACCGAATTTACTAATCAATTTTTTAATCATTGTTTGATTGTTTATAACTACTGTTCCAAGAATAATTTTTTTAACACCTTGCTCAAGGTAGTTGGCAGCAATTTGATAATTTCTAATGCCGCCGCCTACTTGCACAGGTATATTAATATTTTTGGCAATTTTGATGATAGTGTCCATATTTACAGGCTGGCCAGTTTTAGCACCATCTAAATCTATAATATGCAAACTAAGCGCTCCTTCTTGAACAAAGCGTTTGGCTGTTTTTAGTGGGTTATTATTATAGGTGATAGATTTATTATAGTCACCCTGAAATAAACGGACACATTGGCCATTCAAAATATCAATAGCGGGAATGATTATCATAAATTACAAAAATTACGTAATAGTTTTAAACCAGTTTTGCTGGATTTTTCGGGGTGAAATTGTACACCATAGAAATTATTTTTTTGCACGGCAGCAGCGAATTGTCCGCCATAATTAGTAGAAGCGATAACCACTTTGTTTTTTGGGGCACAATAAAACGAGTGAATAAAGTAAAAATAATCATTGGTTGTAATATTTTTCCAGAGCAGTGATGATTTTTTTATTTCCACTTTGTTCCAACCCAGATGAGGAATTTTTACTTCGTCGGTAAATTTTTTTACAGCCCCCGGAATAATTTTGAGGCAATTGGTATTATCTTCTTCGGAATAATCAAACAATAGTTGCATACCTAAGCAGATTCCCAGAAAGGGGACTTTAATTTTTGGTAAGATTTTGTTCAATTTTCTTTTTTTAAGTTCACGCATGGCCGCTCCCGCTCGACCGACGCCCGGAAAAATAATTTTGTCAGCTTGTTTAATTTTTTTTGGGTCGTCGGTGACAACAAAATCTACCTTGAGTTTACGGAGGGCATTGGTAATAGAGGCAATATTGCCAGCATGGTAATTAATTACAGCAATCATATGTTTATAATTTTCCTTTAGTAGTAGGTAAGATTTTTAGTTGTCGTTTGTCTAGAGTTATTGCGAGGCGGAGAGATCGGGCGAAAGCTTTAAAAACAGCTTCAATCATATGATGTTCATTTCGGCCATAAGGCAAATTGACATGGATATTGGCGTTTAAATTGTTGGCCAAAGCTTGAAAAAAATCTTCAAAAAGTTCAGTTGGCAGGTCGCCAATTTTTTCTCGTTTAAATTTAACCTTCCAAACTAGATAGGGCCGTCCGCCCAGATCTATTACCACTTGAGCCAAAGCTTCGTCCAGAGGTATCCAGAAGCCATATCTACCAATTCCTAGTTTGTTTCCTAGAGCTTTGGTAATTGCCTGGCCTAGGCAGATTCCTACATCTTCTACTGTATGATGTTCATCTACCAAGAGGTCACCTTTGGCTGTGATGTCTAGATCAATTAAAGCATGCTTGGCCAGTTGTTCCAGCAAGTGGTTGAAAAAACCGATGCCAGTGTCAATTTGGTATTTGCCAGTGCCAGCTAAGTTTATTTTAACTGCAATATTAGTTTCAGTAGTCTTTCTTCTAATTGTTGCTATTCTCGGTTTCATATTTTTAATTTTTTTATTATTGGAGTAAAAGAGTCGTTGGTTTTCATAGAGAGATAACGCAAGCCAATATTTTTGGCAAAGCGCCAGTCACTTTCACGGTCACCACAGTAAAAAGAATTTTGCCAATCAATTTCGTTTTTATTTTTTTTAAGAAAGAAGTCAATCATTCCGGTTTTGGGTTTGCGGCAGTCGCAATTATCTTCGGGAAAATGCGGACAAATAAATATCTTGTCAAAAATTATTTGATTTACTTTAAAAATTTCTAATAATTTATTTTGAACAATCAAAAAATCTTTTTTGGGAAATGATTTTGTTCCCAAGCCGTCTTGGTTGGTAATCATTATCAATTTATAATTATTTTTTATTAA
>CAILTG010000026.1 GCA_903837125.1 Candidatus Magasanikiibacteriota bacterium
AAAGTAGATAACATACCCCGTCTCTTTCGCCCCCCCCTGAAGAGGGGAATATTTTAAAAACTACTCTAAATTCGTCAATTTCTGTCAAATATATTAAATATTACTTAATATTAGCCAAATAACACTTCACACTTGAAAATTTATTAGATTTGTGCTATCTTAAACTCAAATTTATTTATTATTTATTTCCCCCCGACAAGAAAAACTTAACAGGATTGAATTGATTATTAGTTAAACTTTTACTAACTTTGTGAAAAATTTCCTTACTCTATCACAAATATTTCGGTTTACACCGAAGGTCTCCTCATATTGTTAATGGGCTTATAGCGCCCATGGTTTTTTGTTAGCGGGGGCTAACTCACTATGCTATATTTATTAATCGCCATCGCTTGTTTACCAGCCGGTTTATTTTTTGGTTATTGGCTTAGAAAACAAAAAGCGTTGTCAGAAATCAACAGTTCCGAGGCCAAAGCAGATAAAATTCTCGCTGATGCCAAGAGCAAAGAAAGACAAATCATCATTGAAGCCCAAGAAAAATCTCTAAAAATTCTCGAAGAAACAAAAAAAGACATTGAAGAAAATAAAAAAGAACTACAACAGTCCAAGCAAAAATTAGAAAAACGTGAAAATTTATTTTCTCAAAAACTCCTTGAATTACAAGACAAACAGCAAGCTTTGTATGACAAAATCAACAAAGTTGAAGAAGTAAAAGAAAAAATCAAGGCCATCAAAGAAGAACAATTAGAAAAATTAGAAAAAATTGCCAATTTAAATAAAGACGAGGCCAAAGACATTATTCTTAAAAAAATCGAGAAAGACAATGAAGAGTCATTAGTTTCACGAATTAACAAGCTAAACAGGGAGTCTGCTGATGTTATTGAAGAAAAAACACGTGAAATCCTATCTACTGCTATGCAAAGGTTAGCTTCCAGCTACACCGCCGAGATTACCACCACCACTGTCGACCTACCAAACGATGAAATGAAAGGTCGTATTATTGGTCGCGAAGGTCGCAATATTAAAGCCATTGAAAATTTAACTGGTGTTGAAATTATTATTGATGATATGCCTAATGTCATTACTGTTTCCGGTTTTTCAGGTATCAGACGTCAAATTGCCAAACGAGCCATTGAACATTTAATGAAGGATGGACGTATTCATCCTACGAAGATAGAAGAAGCCATTGAATCAGCCAAAAAGGAATTAGCTTTGGATATTAAAAAAGCAGGTGAAGATGCTATGTACGAACTAGGCATCACTGGCTTTGATCCTAAATTAGTTCAAATCCTTGGTCGCATGAAATATCGCACTAGTTACGGTCAAAATGCCCTAAGACACAGTATTGAAGTTGCGCATCTATCCGGATTATTAGCTGAGGAACTTGGTTATGATGCTACCCTAGCTAAAAAATCAGGCTTACTACATGATATCGGCAAAGCAGTTGATCATGAAGTAAAAGGTAATCACCCTGAAATTGGTGGTCAAATTGGCAAAAAATTTAATTTATCAACAGAGATTATTGATGCTATTGAAAAGCATCATGACGACAAACCTCAATTTGCTAACACCCTGATTGTTAAAACCGCTGATGCAATTTCTTCGTCTAGACCCGGCGCTCGTAATGATAATTTTGAAAAATACGTACAACGTTTAGAAGAATTAGAAAAATTAACCGAATCTTTCCCTGCTGTTAACAAAAGCTATGCTATTCAGGCTGGTCGTGAAGTTAGAGTTTTCGTTGACCCAGAAAAAATTACCGACCTAGAGGCTTATGAATTAGGCAAGGCTATTGCTAAAAAAATCGAAGAAGAATTAAAATACCCAGGCGAAATCAAAGTTAACCTACTTAGAGAATTAAGGGTTATTGAATACGCCAGATAATATGAATTTATTTGGACAAAAAAAAGAATATAATTCTGGTAGTCTAGAAAAAAAGCTATTGTCACAATTTAGCCGCAGCCGTCTTCCTAATCTCAAACAAATTAAATACCTTAAAAGATTCTTATCTAAAAAAGAAAAATGGGTACTTAATATTTCTTTAATTATTTTAGTTATTAGCGCTGTATTTTTGTTTAATAAATTTTGGAATAATCATCTAGTGATTACCCCAAAAAATGGTGGCAA
The DNA here is from genome assembly GCA_903837125.1 of Candidatus Magasanikiibacteriota bacterium. GTDB lineage: Bacteria > Patescibacteriota > Patescibacteriia > Magasanikbacterales > UBA922 > CAILTG01. The sequence goes on from CAILTG010000026.1 coordinate 2,125, forward strand.
TTATATTGAAGGCACTCTGACGGCTCCTAGTCACATCAATCCCCTGTTTTTTGGTCTAAATTCCACTGACGATGATTTAGTTAAATTAATTTACTCTTCGTTATGGCAAAGAGATAAAAATGGTAGTCTAAAACAAGACCTAGTTACCAACCTTGAAGTTTCCGCAGATCAAAAAACCTATACCGTCACCATTACTGATAAAGCAAAATGGCAGTCAGGAGAAAATTTAACTGTCGACGATATTCTTTTCACTTTTGATACCATTAAAGATTCTCGGTTTAAGTCTCCTTGGCGACGATATTTTATCAGTGTAGTAACTGAAAAAATTAACGACCAACAATTCAAAATCACTCTCAAAGAACCATATGCTCCCTTTTTGGAATATTTAACTTTTGGAATTTTGCCCAAACACTTATGGCAAGATATTAATCCCGACAGCGTTAATCTAGCGGAACTAAATATTAAACCAGTTGGTTCTGGACCATTTGAATTTAAATCTTTAACCAAAGATAAATCTGGCGCAATTCGCACTTATAATTTAAAAGCTAATAAAAATTATTATTTACCCACCCCTCATATCAATGAGTTTGCTTTTAAGATTTTTGTCAGTCCAGAAGAAATTATCGATGCTTTGAACAATAATAAGATTGATAGTATTAATTATTTACCCGCTAGTTACAAAAAATCCATCTTAGCCACTAATTCATATAATTTTTTTGAGTTACAACAGCCAGAATTATTAGCCTTATTTTTTAACCTAAAAAAAGAAGGTCCTACTACAAGTCTAAAAGTTAGACAAGCCATGGCACTGGCCTTAAATAAACAAGATATTATTAATCAAGTTTACGGCACAGGCGCCAGCATAGCAGATAGCCCTATTCCAAACTGTGCTTTTGGTTATTCTCCAGATATTACAAAATATAATTACGACACTACCAAAGCCAAAGAATTATTACTAAGCGATGGTTGGAAAGAGATTACTAATGCTTCAAATAGCACTACTGTTTTACAAAAAAGTGGTCAAAACTTAAAAGTTAGTATCACGACAATTAATAATGAGGATGATATTAAATTGGCTAATTTAATTGCTGAGAACTGGAAAGCTATTGGTATTCAAACCGAAATTATCACTGAAGAAAAAAATTCTTTTTACACGCAAGTTATCAAACCAAAAAATTATAATATTATCCTATATTCAATTTTAAATAATTTAAATAGTGATCCATATGCCTTTTGGCACTCATCGCAAATTGATGATAAAGGTTATAATTTAAGTAATTATAGTAATACTAAAATAGATCGACTCTTAGAAGAATCCCGCATGGACGGCAATCTTGCCAAGCGTCAAGCCAACTATTTACAATTCCAAAAAACTATCACCGAAGATGAACCAGCTATTTTTCTAGCTAATCAAAACTTTTTATATATTCAAAGTAAAAAAGTAAAAGGTTTTAATACTATCACAATTTCCTCACCAGAGGATCGTCTATATGGCATTGGCGACTGGTATTTAAATGAAAAAAAGACCTTAAAATTTTAATTTTAAGGCCCACGCCCAAGTGGTGAAACTGGTATACACGCAGCGTTCAGGTCGCTGTGGCCGAAAGGCTGTGAGGGTTCAACTCCCTCCTTGGGCACTAATACTAAGTTATAAAAGTGTAAAAGTGTAAAAGTAAAAAGTTTTTTGTGGAAATACTTTAACTTTATTTTATTCTTAACAACTTACTATCTCTAATTAAAATAATTAAACTAAGAACTCATAGGGTTGTGTTTATTTTAAATAAGACAACTTTAGATTTTTAAAAATTAAGTATGATCACAAAGTACAGACCAAAATCGTCTGACGAGACTCATAGTCAGTCAGCGGTTTACAAACCAAAAAACAAGCAATCCAACTCCGCCGAGGCTTCGCGGGACAAGCAAGCAACAAGTAACAAGCAACAAGGCATTGGGCACAGTGCCCCTGTTTTGGAAATTAATCAAGGATTACCTCAAGCAAAGCCTACTCGTCGTAATTTTAATCAACGACCAAATAAACCAAATACTCAAAATAGACCCAACATCCAAAACAAACAAAACGCTCAACAATCAAGTAAACCAAGTACTCAGCCACTGAATCTAAATAAAAGTGGCAGTAACCAAAAATTAAAAATCATGGTTCTGGGTGGTCTTGAAGAAGTTGGTCGCAATATGACTTTGTTTGAATTTGATCGCGAAATCGTCATTGTTGATATGGGTCTACAATTTCCCGAAGAAGATATGTATGGCATCGACTACATCATTCCTAATGTTGAATATCTCAAAGATAAGGCTGATTGGATTAAAGGCGTTATTATCACTCATGGTCATTATGACCATACTGGTGGTATTGCTCACATTATGGGCGAAATTGGCAACCCACCGATGTTTATGGGTAAATTAACAGCCGCTTTAGTTCGTAAGCGCGCTCGTGAAAATAAAAAATGTCCAGAACTAAATATTTCCGAATTAACTGAACATTCAATTATTCAATTGGGTAAGAATTTTCGTATCGAATTTTTACGCATGAATCACTCTATTCCTGATTGCTTTGCCCCTATTATGCACACTCCAGTTGGCACTGTAATGCACACAGGCGACTTTAAAATCGATTATACACCAGTTAACGACAAACCAGCTGACTTGCAACGTATCGCCCAAATTGGCGCTCAAGGCGTAACACTCTTAATGTCTGATTCCACTGATGCTGTCAGCCCTGGTCATCAATTATCCGAATCAGCTATCGGTGTGGAAATGTTAGAATTATTCCAAAAATTAGATGGTCGTATTATTATCGGTACTTTTGCCTCACAAATCAGCCGTATTCAAAAATTATTTGAAATAGCCGAGAAGATTGGTCGTCGCATTTATCTGCAAGGTCGCTCCATCCAAGACAACGTCGAAATCGCTCATCAAGTCGGTTACTTAAAATTTAATCCCAAAACTTTAATCCAAACTGACGGTGAATTTAAACGTTTACCAGATGATAAAATTATTATTATCGGTACCGGCGCTCAAGGCGAAAGCAATGCCTTTTTAATGAAGGTGGCTAGCGACGAACATCGCATCATCAAATTAAAACACACCGACACAGTTATTTTTTCATCCTCGATTATTCCCGGTAATGAAAAAAGTATTGTGACTCTACGTGATTTATTGGTTCGCCAAAATGTCCGCGTCGTCAATTATAAAATGTTAGACATTCATGCGGGCGGTCACGCCAAACAAGAAGATTTGAAATTAGTCTTACGATTAATCAAACCAAAATTCTTCATGCCTATTGAAGCAAATTACTACATGTTAAAAGCTCACGCCGATCTCGCTGTTGAAGTTGGTATAAGTCCAGAAGATATTTTTATCGCTGATAATGGCCAGGTTTTAGAAGTTACGAAAGATAAAGGTGAATCCAAAATGAGAATGACTAATGAAAAAGTGCCAACTGAATATGTTATGGTTGATGGTCTTGGCGTCGGCGACGTTTCACACATTGTCCTCCGCGATAGACGCGCCATGGCTGAAGACGGCATGATTGTTATCATCTCCACTATTGATTCAAAAACCGGCGACCTCATCGGCTCTCCTGATATTATTTCCCGCGGTTTCGTTTACATGAAAGAACACAAAGAATTAATTCAGAAGGTTCGTGAAAAAATTAAATCCATCGTCCGCGAACGCCCTAACGGTGCCATGGCTGACGACGATTACATCAAAAATAAAGTAAGGAATGACATAGGTCAATTCCTCTTCACCCAAACCCAAAGACGCCCGATGGTTTTACCGGTTGTTATTAAAGTTTAATTATTTAATTTATCCCCGCCTCCACTTCCCCGCCATTCCCGCGGAGGCGGGAATTTAAAAAAAACTTCAACACCTGTTGAAGTTTTTTTATTATCCCCTCCTTAACAAGGAGGGGTGCCCAAAGGGCGGGGTGGTTGGGTCTACTCCACCCAATCAAATATCATAAAACAATTTTATACACCCATCCAAATCCTCAATAAATGGCAATTCCAGTGCCTCACTTGGCGTCACCCACCTAAAATCCTGATGTTCACTGGGGCTGATTTTTATCTCTGGTTTTTCATTTAGCTCAACACTAAAAATATGATAAACAAAATCATAGTCCGGATATTTTACAAATAATGACTTAAAAAATTTTATTTCTTCTAAATTAATTTCTAAACCAGTTTCTTCTCTAGTTTCACGACAAACTGTTTCATGCAAAGTTTCACCTAAATCAATTTTCCCAGAAGGCAAACCCCAAGTCCCACCTTGAGGCTTGTGATTAAGACGATGTAACATTACAATCTCCTCCCCACACTGCACAAAACAACCCACCACCTCAAATTTAGGCTCAAAAACATCAGGTTTTTCAATAAAAATCATAATATTTCAATTGCTTTTTCAAAAAGATTTTTTAATTCAGGAAATGTTAAATTTTCCATAACCTCTTTTTTTGTCATCCACTTTGCGCTTTTCAATTCTTCGGTATAAATAATTTCAGAATTTAATTCAGTCGCATCGGCTAAAAAGATTTGATAACTAGCCTTCATGCCAGCTCGCTCAATTTTTTTTGAATTAAAAACAAATTCATGAAAGACGTTAGTTGGAATTAATTTTAGCAAACTCGGCTCTATATTTAATTCCTCTTTGATTTCACGCTCCGCGGTTTTAATTAATAATCCATCATCAATATCTTCTTCACCCCCGCTCATAAAAGAAACATTCCCCGTAACCGAATTTTCAACCACTAAAAATAAATTTTCTGTCTCATTTTTTTTAAACAAAATCACCACTACTCCCC
>CAILTG010000027.1 GCA_903837125.1 Candidatus Magasanikiibacteriota bacterium
ATCAAGTATTAAATGTAGTTAGTCACATTGCTGTCAAGAACTCCAATTTGCCAATTCTCTCCAATATCTTAATTAAAGCGGAAAATAAAAATTTAACTATTTCAGCTACCAATTTAGAAATCGGGGTAACTACTAATGTGCGAGGAAAAATTGAAGTTGATGGGGAATTTTCAGTTGATGCTAAGTTGTTTTCTACTTATATTTCCTTATTACCAAAAGATCGTGTTGATGTTGAGTTAGTGGGCGATGAATTAAAGATTGAGTGTCAGAAACAAAAAACCAAAATTAAAGGACAATCAGGTAATGACTTTCCTTTAATTCCTAAAATAAATCGCGAATTGGCTTATATTGTTGCTAGTCAGGATTTAAAAGAGGCAATTTATAATGTTTCCTTCGCTACCTCCAATTCAGAGATTAGACCGGAAATTTCTGGTGTTTATATGGGATTTTTGCGCGATAATTTAATTTTAACGGCAACAGATAGTTATCGATTGGCGGAAAAAAGAATTAATTACATTGAAAACAATAAAGCCAAACAAAATCAGGAATTTGAAGGTGAGAGAATTATTATCCCTGTTAAGACTCTACAGGAAGTCTCACGTATTTTAACTTCATTTAAGGATGTAGTTAATTCAGAATCGGCTGATGTGGCTGAGATTTATCTCGAAGAAAGCCAAATTATGTTTGTTTATAATGGTGTTGAATTAGTTTCTCGTTTAATTGAAGGTCAATATCCTGAATATAATCAAATTATACCTGAAAATAATCAATCTAAAATTAAAGTTAATACCACCGAATTAATTAAAGCAGTTAAAACGGCTTCACTTTTTGCTAAGAGTGGTGTCTTTGACATTAAAATTGATTTTAAGGGATCAGATAAGGAATTAACTATAGTTTCCTCATCATCTCAGACCGGAGAGAATATTTCGTCAATTGATATGGAAAAAACCGGTGAGGGAGCGGAAGTAGTATTGAATTATAAATATCTTTTGGATGGTTTACAGAATTTAGGATCTGATTATGTTATTTTTGAGGTAGGTGATCCAACTACACCATGCCTAATGAAGCCAGATAGTGGCAATAATTACCTATATTTAATTATGCCAATTAGGCAATAATTTAAAAAAACTTCCAATAAAATGGAAGTTTTTTTAAATTAGAGTTCTTTTTTTTCCAACAATTAATTTTAATTTTTCTTTTGCTATTTCTAAATTAATTGGCGTTTTAATTATTCTTTTTTCATCAATAAGTAAAATTGGTATTGATTTTTCTCCAGTTATGGTAAGTTTTTTTGCTTTAAAATAACTAAAATATTCTTTTTTTGCCCTAAATATTGTTTTTTTGGTATTTTTGATAATTAAATTAAAATACTCAGTATTATTTTTGATTTTTGTGTTGTTTTCGTAATCACCCCAATAAATATTACTTAAGGTAATGATATTATCCTTATCTTCAACATTAATAAAATAATTATCATCACAATTAATATATATTCCATCGCCAGGCATCTCGAGATAAGTAATAAAGTATTGACGCTGGTTAATTAATCCTAAATTAATAGGTTTAATTATTCTTGATGATAATATATCACACGCAGCCTCTCCTTCTGGTATACCTAATAATTTAGCAATATTGTTATTTGGTCCAATTGGTATTAATCCAATAGTTAAATTCAAATTATCTAATAAATTAATAGTTTGATTAAGTGTTTTATCATTACCTACCACTACTAATGTTTTAATACCTTTTTTAATATCATCATTAATAGTCTTTTCTAAATTTTTTAAAATTGACATTTTAATGATTTTTCCATTAATACCCAAATCAGTTAAACGAGATTCAATTTTGGCGATAGTAGTATTATACTTTTTTTCAGAGAGATAATTATCGTAAATATAATAATACATAAGTGTTTTTAATCTAAAATTTCAGTATTAGTCGGTGTTTGTGGTTTTAATTCTAATTTTTTTTGTTTAGAGAATTCAGGTTTAGTTGCTTTAGTTTTACTATCTGCCATTTGACATTTTCCATTTAAAATTGCTCCAGGAGCGATAGATAAATTTCCAGTTTTAATGTCACCAAAAATTTTTGCCGAAGAGGTTAATTCTAGTTTATCACTGATATTGAGATTTCCTTGAATTTCCCCAGCAATTAAGGCATTTTCCGCCCAAATATTAGCAAAAATTTTTGAGGTTGGGCCTACTTTAAGGCTTCTCGAGGTTTTGATGGTGCCACAAATAGTACCTTCAACAATCACATTACCTTCAGTAACGAAATCACCCTCAACTTTTACTGATGGGCCAATAATTGTATCGGTTTCACTGGTTGTTTGATTTTCTTTAAACATATAAATTTTAGTTTGGTAATTACTTGGTTGTTAATAGTATTTTATCATAAGAAGCTTTTAATGGTCAAAGTTCTTAATTATTTAAATACTTTACTATCTGGCAATATGTGTTATAATAAAATTAATTGAAGTGATATTTATGGCTGATTCTTCCTTATTAAAAAAAACTAATTTTTACACCCCCTCTATGGATCAGGGTGATTTTAGTAGTGTTTTTGGAACTAAAAACACTAATTGGTTTTCAGGTGAGGCACAATTATCAGTGGATGTTTTTGAAGATACCTCAAATATTATCATTAAATCAACTGTGGCTGGAGTTAAACCAGAAAATTTAGAAATTTCTATCTCTAATGATTTATTGACTATCCGTGGTTTTAGAGAGCAAGATGAGGTTGTAGCTGAAGATAATTATTATTGTCGAGAATGTTATTGGGGTGCCTTTAGTCGCTCAATTGTTTTGCCACGTGAAGTTGATTCAAAAAAAGTTGATGCTGTTATAAAAAATGGTGTTTTAACAATTAAATTACCAAAAAAATACAAAACATCAGCCATTAAAGTTAAACAGGTAAATTAATAGGTTATGAATAATTATTTAAAAGGCGTGATTGATCGATCTGAGGGTGATTTTGTAATTGTTAAAACAACCGGAGATCAAGAATTATATTGGCCCAAAAATTCCATTAATTTTAATTATCAAGATGGCGAAATGGTTAATATTTGTATAACTAAGGATGAGCCAGAAACCTACTCCAAAACCGAAGAGGCCAAAAGTTTATTAAAACAAATTTTTCAAACCAATGTTTGATAATTTTCGTAAAAATAAAGAGGCAGGGAAAAATATTTCCAGTGGTCAAAAATGGTGGTTACCAATTATTTTGACCACTATTTTTGTATTACTAGTGTTAATTTGTGGTACGGGGTTGATGTTTTTTGAAACATATTATAGTGATAAATTTTTCCCAGGCACACACAGTGGTGGTCTTAATTTATCTGGTTTAAATAAGAATCAAGTATTTACCTTATTGGAGGCTAAAATTAATAATTTAGATCAAAGTAATTTAAAGTTACAGTATTTAGATAATAATGAAACCAAAACTATTATTATTAATAATAATTCTGATCCCGATTTGACATTAGATTATTTTACTTTTGATCTTTACCAAAGCATCTATAATAATTTTGAGTTCGGTAGAAATAAAAGTTTATTAACGAATATTTTTAATCAGTTAATTATTTATTTAACCCAAAAAGAATTCCCAATTATTACTAAAGTGAATTCTGATTATGTTTTAAAAAGTATTCAAACTGAACTCGGTAGTTTAGTGATTAATAAATTAGATGCGAGGCCGAGCATTAAGTGCCCTACAAATATTTGCCAAATTGAGGTTTTACCTGAGCAAAACTGCGTTTCTTTTAATTATGATGAGGCGATAAAAGAATGGGAAAGTGGTTTGCGTCGTCTAAATAATAATATTATTAAGTTAGAAAAAGTCACAACCAAACCAGAAATTAGTAGGGTTGAGGTTGCTAATCAGCTTAATCAATTAACCTTATTATTTACTAATTCCACCACACCAGAATTTTCTTATCAAGATAAAAAATTTGAATTAAGCAAAAAATCTTTGGCTACAATGATGGTTTTTGTGAAGACCAATAATCAAATAAAAATTGGCATTAATCAAGAGGCCTTTTTAATTTGGTTTAATCAAACGGTAGCAAAAAATTTAGATATTGAAGCACAAAATGCGACTCTTCAAATAAAAGATGGAAATATCACAAATTTATCTACTCATAAAAATGGTCAAAAGACTGACAGTATTAAGGCGTATACTGATTTAAATAATCAAATAATGTCTGGAAATTTTTCCAATCTAAAATTTAGTTTAATTGTTGATCAGATTATACCGGAAGTTTCAACCGAAAGTGTTAATGATTTAGGAATTGATGAAATATTGGGCACTGGCGAATCAAATTTTACTGGTAGCCCCACTAATCGTATTAAGAATATTAAAAACGGCGCCTCCAAACTAAATGGAAGATTAATTAAGCCTGGCGAAGAATTTTCTCTAATTAAAAACTTATTACCAGTTGATGCGGCGAATGGTTATTTTCCAGAATTAGTAATCAAAGGAAACAAAACAACACCGGAATATGGCGGGGGATTATGCCAGGTTGGTACCACTTTATTTCGAGCAGTCTTAGCTACTGGTTTACCAGTTTTAGAAAGACAAAATCATTCTTATAGTGTTACTTATTATCTAGAAAATGGTCTGCCGGGAGTAGATGCAACCATCTATGATCCGAAGCCTGATTTTAGATTTAAAAATGATACCGCTAATTATATTTTAATCCAAGCACGAGTCGAGGGTTCGAAATTGTATTTTGATTTTTGGGGCACCAAAGATGGTCGGTCAGCAAGTCGCACCAAACCCAAAACCTGGGGTCTAAAAAAACCAGAACCAACTAAATTAATTGAGACCACTACCCTGAAACCGGGCGAGAAGAAGTGTACCGAAAGTTCCCATAATGGTATTAGCGCTTCATTTGATTATATTGTGGCATATAATGATGGAAAAACCGTAACCTCTACCTTCACTTCAGTCTATAAACCTTGGCAGGCAGTCTGTTTGGTTGGTGTTAGTGGGCTGGCGAGCACCTCAACCGCAATTAGTACTTCAACTATTGACAACTAATGAAAAATAGTTTATTATAAGAATCACTATTACTAGTGACTGTTTATTGTTTTGTCACCATCGTCTAACGGTTAGGACACCAGGTTTTCATCCTGGTAATCGGAGTTCGATTCTCCGTGGTGATACTATCAAAATTTAAAAGCGTCGGCCGTGGCC
>CAILTG010000028.1 GCA_903837125.1 Candidatus Magasanikiibacteriota bacterium
ACCTCAAAATGTAAATGTGGACCAGTGGCAAATGGCCCTGATCCAACTGCGCCTAAAGCCCCACCAGAGTAGCCAATTATATCTCCACGGGAAACAAATTGATCATTACTAACTATTATAGAACTCAAATGACCATAAACAGTGGCTAATCCCCCATTATGAATAATCATTACATAGGCATAACATGAAGGAGTAGTACAACGATTAGCTCGGCCAATATAACCAGAAGCCACAGCTTTAACTGGTGTGCCAAGAGCAGACCGAAGATCAAGACCAGTGTGTTCAAAAATCTTTCTAAAAGGATACTCAGGATCATGAAAATAACAGGTTATATAGTGACTAGGCACTGGCCAATTAAAATCATTGGCGTCATCACTGGCTATGGCAACCAATTTGCCTTGTTGCTCCAATTTTAAGCGTTCTTGTTTTTCAAAATTACCAATTTGATTTTGTTCATCTGCTGCTTGTTTTTTTAAGTTTTTTACCACGGTATTATAAACCACCTCCTGTGATTTGGTCTGATTTAAAATGTTTTGTCTTAAACCAATATTATCTTCTAAATCCTGTTTTTTATTTTCAAGTTTATTTTTTAAATCTTCAAAGGCTGTCTGTTGATCTTTAGCCTCACTTTGTTGATTTAACAAATTAGTCTTAATTCCCCTCAAAGTTTTTAAACTACCACCTAATTCCTTATCAATTTTTTGTACATATTGAATTTTATTATAAAAATCCGAAAAGTTATTATAGGTAGCAGCAATTTTTAGATAATTTTCATGGTCATTTTTGTAAATATTTTTAATTAATTCAGCCACTATTTTTTTTTGATTAATTATGGTCTTTTCTTTATCTTGAATTGAAAGAGTTAAAGATTTAATTGTTAAAGAAACAGCATCCAATGAGGTTTGGGTCGCTAAAACGTCAGTTTGAACCTGAGAAACACGATTATTCAAAATAGACATTTGATTTTTTAATGAACTGGCCTGCTGCTGTGTTTGAACAATTTTATCCTTATAATCATTGATACTTTGCTCTAATTGTTTAATTTTGTCTTTTTTTTCAGTAATTTGTTGCTCTAATTGATCTATTTGTACCTGGTTATTGGTTGGATTAAGAGAAATCGCCAAAACAAAAAATGGCATTAATAAAAAAACCAATATTGCCAATACTATTGATAAATTTCGTATCTTCATGTAAATAGATTATAACATAAAACAAAAAAATACTGAACACCTAGATATTACAGATCAGTAATACCTAATATTCAGTATTTTAAAAAATTAACTAAGTTTATTGATTGCTACTTTTATTCTCTCTAGACTTTTTTCTTTTCCCAAAACATCGGCTATTTCAAATGGTCCAGGAGAATTTTCTTGACCAGCTAAAGCTACCCGCATAGGCCATAACACATCGCCATTTGTTAAATTGTTTTCTTTAACCCACTCCCCTACCTTAGATTGTAAATTTTCTTTGGAAAAATCACTTAAATTAGCCAAAAAATCACTTAAATTAGCCAAATTTTGCTTAGTTTTCACTGCGTCAGACTTTTTCCAGACTAAAATTTTACCATCATATTCCATATCCTCAAAGATAAACCTCAAATTATCCACCAACTCAACCAAAGTCGTCGCTCGTTCTTTCTCTAAAGCGATCACTTTGGAAATTGGAAAATGGAAAATGGAAATTTTATACTTCTCTTCTAACAAAGATTTACATCTTAACACTAATTCTTCATCATCCATCTTTTTTAAGTACTCTCGATTATACCAATCTAATTTTTCCAAATTAAATACTCCACCAGCCTTATTTACTTTTTCCAAAGAAAATTCTTTAACTAATTCTTCCAAACTAAATATTTCCCGTTCATCACCTGGATTCCAGCCTAAAAAAGCCACAAAATTAAGCATCGCTTCTGGTAAATAACCCTTTTTTATGTAATCTTCCACTGCCACATCACCCTGACGTTTTGATAATTTGGAACGATCAGGATTTAGAAGCAGTGGCAAATGCGCGAATTGTGGTGGAGTCCAACCAAACATTTTATATAATTCAAGATGTTTTGGTGTTGATGGCAACCATTCTTCACCACGAATCGCATGAGTTATTTCCATTAAGTGGTCATCCACCACCACTGCCAAATGATAAGTAGGAAATCCATCAGATTTCAAAATTACCTGATCATCAACCAGTTTATTTTCAAACTCAACCGTACCACGAATTAAATCTGTAAATTTAGTTGTACCCTCTTTTGACATTTTCATGCGAACTACTGCCTTCTCCCCTGTCTCTATTTTCTTTTTTGCCTCAGCCAAACTAATATTGCGGCAATGGCCATCATAACCAGTGGCCTGTTTATTTAATTCTTGAATTTTACGTACTTCATCTAATCTTTCTTTACTGCAAAAACAATAATAAGCATGGCCTTTTTCTAATAACTCATCCACGTATTTATGATAAACATCTAAACGTTCGGATTGGATATATGGACCTTTGTCCCCTGCTTGAACAACTTTTTTGTTCAGATCAAATTGCACTCCTTCATCTGGATTTATGCCAGCCCAATCCAATGAACGGAGTAAATTTTCTATAGACCCTTCTACAAATCTTTCTCTATCCGTATCTTCCACACGCAACAAAAAATCTCCGCCATTTTGTTTGGCTACTATAAAGGCATATAAGGCTGTTCTTAGACTGCCAACGTGTAAATAACCAGTTGGTGAGGGAGCGAAGCGAGTGCGAATCATAATAATTTTTTAAAAAAAATATAATAAACAAATGTTACTGTTGCTTTAAATATTCTCGATAAACGACTAGGCTGTTTAATTAATCTATATAACCATTCTAACCCAATCTGACGTAAAAATAAAGGGGCACGTTTAGTTTTGCCGGAGATATAATCAAACGCCCCGCCTACGCCCATGGCGATTTTAACGCTTGTTAGATGAGACAAATTTTCATAAATCCACTTTTCTTGCTTACCATGACCAAAAGCCACAAACAAAATATCTGGAGCACACATCATTATTTGAAAAATCAATTCGTCATTTTGTTCTTCGTCGTATTTAATCTTACAATCTTTTAGTTTTTCAATCTTTGACCCTTTGTTAAACCCCACAATTTTCAATTCCGGATATTTTATTTTTAATTCCGCAACGGTCTTTTCCACCACTTCATTTAATCCGGAACCTAGCAAATACACGCTTTTCCCCTCTTTTTCCGCTAAAGCGCAAATGTCTTGCATTAAATCTACTCCGGGATACCGTTTCGCTCCGCTAACAAAGGAAAGCCCAAAACCATCACATACATTCAAGTCTCCACTATTCAACACCTGTTTAAAATATTCATCTTTTTGCGCATCAACCAGCATTTCCGGATTAGGGGTAAAAATAGTATGTTGTTTGTTGGAATTTAAAAATTCACCAACTTTTTGTAGTGTCTGCTGTTTAATTAAATTATCTATACGAATGTCTAAAATTTCCATAAATCAGCTATTTTATGCTAAGATATTAACATACTTGACAGATTTTGACAATATATTATACTATTATCACTCCTCCTAAGAGAGTGATAATATTATATACTTGTAAACTACCACAGTTATACAAATTCAAACTGTTGTCAAATTTCTAATTCACCTAATGTCTAATTCACCTAATAAAATGACTAATGACAAATTCAAAAATAGACATTAAAAATTTTATTAGAAATTAGGTGAATTAGAAATTAGTAATTTTCAATTATGTTTCCACAAAATTTTACTCACAAATCACAAGATGCTCTACAGAGAGCTTCACAAATAGCCAATGAAAATGGCCAACCACAATTGGAACCGCCGCATCTGGTGGCTGCCCTACTGGAGCCGGAAGATGGGGTGGTGATTTCGGTTTTAAAAAAACTTAGTATTAATTTAAAAGAATTTAGTGATCAAATACAGGAAATGATCAATTCCTTACCCAAACAGTTTGGTAATAATCTGCCATCTGGTGGCCTAGGTCAAATATTAATGGGTCAAGCCATGATGTATATCATCCAGAACGCAGCCAATGAGGCCAAAAAAATGGGTGATGATTTTATTAGTGTGGAACATTTGCTCCTGGCTTTTTTGACGAATAAAAATCCAGTTAGTGATGCTTTGGCTCATCAAGGAATTCAATATAATGATGTTTTAAAAATTTTAGCCACGGTACGTGGCACCCAGCGTGTGGACTCTCCAGAACCAGAAAGTAAATATCAAGCTTTAGAAAAATATGGCAAAAATTTAACTGAATTTGCTCGCAAGGAAAAATTAGATCCAGTGATTGGTCGTGATGACGAAATCCGTCGAGTGATGCAAGTAATATCACGCCGTACTAAAAACAATCCAGTACTGATTGGCGAACCAGGTGTGGGTAAAACTGCAGTAGTTGAGGGTTTAGCTCAACGAATTGTTAACGGTGATGTACCAGAATTATTAAAAGATAAAGAAATTATTGCTTTAGATATTGGTGCCTTGGTAGCTGGTACCAAATTTCGTGGTGAATTTGAAGAACGATTTAAAGCAGTTTTGAAAGAAGTGATTGAATCAAGTGGTAAAATTATTTTGTTTATTGATGAACTACACACCATGGTGGGTGCTGGTGCAAGTGAAGGTGCGGTTGATGCTTCAAACATGTTAAAACCAGCCTTGGCTCGTGGCGAATTACATACTATTGGTGCCACTACTTTAAAGGAATACCAGAAACATATTGAAAAAGATGCGGCTTTTGAACGCCGATTCCAACCAATAATGGTTTATGAACCTAGCGTTGATGATGCCATTGCGATACTTCGTGGTATTAAAGAAAAATATGAAGTGCATCATGGGGTGCGCATAACTGACAAAGCCATTGTGGCAGCGGTAGAACTTTCCAACCGCTACATTTCCGACAGATTTTTACCAGACAAAGCCATTGATTTAATTGATGAGGCTACTTCGGCTTTGCGTATGGAAATTGATTCCATGCCCGATGATTTAGATAAAATGAAACGCAAAATGATGAAAATAGATATTGAATTACGAGCACTTAAAAAAGAAGATGATGCAGAATCAACAGAACGAGCTAAAAAATTAAAAGAAGAATTGGCAAATTTGAAAGAAAAAAGTAACGAACTGGAAGTACATTGGAACAGTGAGAAAGAAATTATTATTAAAATTCGTGAGCATAAAAAAGAAATTGAAAAATTGAAATCCCTTGCTGATATTGAAGAACGCAAAGGCAATTTGCAAAAAGTAGCCGAAATTCGTTATGGACAAATTCCTTTAATGGAAGACGCTATTAAAAAAAGTGAGAAAAAATTAGCTGACATTCAAAAAGGCCGAGCAATTTTGAAAGAAGAAGTAACCGAAGAAGATATTGCCGGAGTAGTGGCGCGCTGGACAGGAATTCCAGTTTCCAAAATGCTTCGCGATGAAGTTAAAAAATTGGCCGACATGGAGACTGAACTAGGTAAAAGAGTAATTGGTCAACCTGAAGCCATTCAGTCAATTTCCAATGCCATCCGCCGTTCCCGAGCGGGAATAAGTGAAGAAAAACGACCAATTGGTTCTTTTATTTTTATGGGTCCCACCGGTGTGGGTAAAACCGAATTAGCCAAAGCTCTGGCAGAATTTTTATTTAATGATGAGGAATCACTGGTGCGTGTAGATATGAGCGAGTACATGGACAAATTTTCTACTAGTAAACTCATCGGCTCCCCTCCTGGCTATGTGGGCTATGAAGAAAGTGGCCAGCTGACTGAAATTATTCGTCGCCGGCCATATTCAGTTATCTTATTTGATGAAATAGAAAAAGCTCACCCTGATATCTTTAATATAATGCTCCAGATTCTTGATGATGGACATTTAACTGATGCTAAAGGCCGAAAAGTAAATTTCAAAAATACGGTAATTATCATGACCAGTAATATTGGCTCAGAAATTATCATGCAAATGAATAAAGGTGGAGAGTTTGGTTTTTCCGCCCAAGGCGGATCCTCCTCTGGCGGAGGTGACAGAGTTAATAAAGTTACCAAGGAAAACCAGGTCAAAGAAAAAGTTCTGGAAAGATTAAAAGAAAATTTTAAACCGGAATTTTTAAATCGCTTGGATGAAATTATCATGTTTCATCCGTTGGGTGAAGCAGAAATTCGCCAGATTGTTGATTTACAATTACAAAAAGTAGTCACTCGTTTGGCAGATAAAAAAATTACTTTACATATTTCCGAAAAAGCCAAAGATTGGTTAGGTAAAAAAGGTTATGACCCTAATCTCGGCGCTCGCCCCCTCAAACGTCTCATTCAAACCGAATTACTAGATCCTCTATCTCTGCAGATTATTGAAGGCAAAGTACAAGAAGGACAGAGTGTTGAGGTGGAGGTTGAGAAAAATAAAATTGTTATTAATTAATAAATTAATATATTTTTATGACCAAAAAACTTTGGGTAGTGGGCTTGGCCCAAGCGCTGGGCGTGATAATTTATTGTGGTTTAATCAGCGGATTGTTTCAATTGTTGGAAAAAACCAGCATTCAACCCCCAGCTTTTTTGGGTATGGCTTTTATGCTCATGCTCTTGGTGTTTTCGGCAGCAGTTTCCGGCGCCCTAGTATTTGGATATCCAGTGTATTTGGCGATTAATAAAGATATTAAATCTGCTTTGCGGGTATTGTTGTTTACTTTCTTGTTCCTCATACTTTTGGCGGTGGTGACCGTTGGAACGATTATGATTTTTTAAATTTATTGTAATGTTCTCAAAACAAAAGCCCTAACAATAGTTGGGGCTTTTTTGGCTTGTTTTGGTGTAGTTGGTGTGGTAAGATAGGTAGAGTTTATTTTTAGCCTTTTACTACAATATTTGAGATAAAAGCGGTTAGTTGAAGGATCCTTTATTATGATAGATGCTAAAATTAATAATGAAAAATTTTGTATACCAATAAAATTAATTGGGAAAAAAGTGATTGTTACTGATTTTTATATAGACACGGGATTTAATGGACTACTTAAAATAGACAAGAAATTATTTGATGAACTGGAATTAGAATGTATAAGAAACGAAACTGTAAATTTAGGCCACGGTCAAGAAGAATCTGCTGATATAGCTAAGGTAAAAATTCAAACCGATAACTTAACTGTAGAATGTGAAATCATGGCCGTCGGATGGGGTGGAAGAAATTTAATTGGGACAAAATTTTTAAATACGGCAAATATAATATTGATAATTGATGGAACACATGGTATATGTTTATCTAATGACCGTAATTTGGCATATAAAATTGGGGAAACAATTTTTATGCATAATAATAAAGAGTATATCGTCTAACAGCATATATATAAAACATTTTAAAAATAATAAATTTATTTTTATATTACAACACTTAATATGGCCAACAT
>CAILTG010000029.1 GCA_903837125.1 Candidatus Magasanikiibacteriota bacterium
ATAAGTCATTTGACATAAAAAAAAGAAATGAAAAAGTAAAAGCTAGCGAGTAATTCATCTAAATGCTTTAATTTTTTCAAAAATTCTAATTCATTTACAAATTAGTAATAATCCCGAATACTCTTGTAATAAACTAAATACGTACTGAGCCTTAACAAATTATGGCCTCTAATTTAAATACACTTAGCACGAGTTTTCAAATCTTCTAAATTACAATAGGCTCTTATGCAACCCCCAGGATTCTGACGAAAATCAAAATGACTTCATGACCTAATCTTATTAATCGGTCGATGTTATACGCGACGACTCGAAAGAAAACTTCTAATTTTTGGCGCTTTGCGCCACGAGATTTGGCTGAGGAGCCAAATCGTCGCTTAAACATTGAGTTTGTCGTCTCGATTTTGTTCCTCTGTAAATATTCGCAATAGTCGAATGTTTTGAAATGTTTACGTCTATAATGGCCTTTGCGTCTGTGGTTTTGAATGTCTATTCTGCGCTGCAGAATTAAGGGCTCCGCCCTTAATGTTTCGTCTATGAACTCGAAGATTTTTTCATCATCATAGCCTCGATCTCCATAGATTGTTTCAGGATTGAATTTTTTACTTAGTTTTTTGAACAAGATTTTTGCGTCGATAGTATCGTGTCGATTGTTTCGACGCGATTTGTGCAAGAGAATTATGTAATTATCTATGTCGACGAAGAATGTTGTTTTCAAGAATGGTCGTTTCTTATATGGTTTGCCAATTCTCTTGCAATAATGCGAACTCGCATTATCTAACGTGATGCCTGTAGCGTCGATAGCTACGCGTTTTGGCTCTGGAATCAGCGTTTGAAACGCTGACATTAATTTTTCTAAAAGCTCCAGCGGGAGTTTTTTCGCGAATTTTATTAGCGTCGTAAAATCTGGAATTTTAACAAGGCCCAAGTATTCGCGAAGCGAAATATTGTCTGCGATATCAGTCAATAATTCTTCGTAAGTAAACTTACGAAATTGTTTGTAAACAAGCAAAAATAACTTTTGATAAGTCGAGTAAATCTTGTTTGAGAATTTGCTAAAATGCAGAGGCAACTCTGCAATTCTGAATAATTCGTAACAAAAATCCGTAACTTTTTTATATTTAGAAACAATTATTTCCATTTGTAGTCACCTCGTCTATGAAATACGCCTAAAACAACTATTTTTAGACGAGAACTACTATATAAAAATTTCTATTAATTTAAGAGGGTTTCATAAGAGCCTTAAAAAACCATATTGATTTTAAAATTGCATAATCTTAAAACTATACCTGCTATTAATAACTAATAATCATGAAAATTTAGCTCGACATTAAATTTAATACTATAAAAATACGTGCGCTATGCACTCGCACTTAGTGCATGCTTAAAACTTTAAAAAATATTAATTTAATATTGAACCTTTTTACTTTACAAAAATAAAACGCGATAAAAAAGCCCTATCTTTTAGTGCCAACTCACAACTTAACTACTTAATTTGACACAAAGTCAGATAACTTGTTAGTTATTATTATTTATTTTTAACCCAAGCAACTTCAATTGTTCTACATCTCCAAAAATAAAGAAATCTCGAATTAATGGTCACTAAAGTTCTCATTCCATTCGCTACGCTCATCGGAATCCCCGAGCTAAACGCGAGGAAACATCAGTTTCCTGCGCACGGAAATCTTCTATTTCCTTTGGC
>CAILTG010000030.1 GCA_903837125.1 Candidatus Magasanikiibacteriota bacterium
ACAAGTAATTATTATATTAAGGAATTTATTTGTTGGAACAAAGAATCTACCCATGAACGCACAAAAGACTCCGAAAACGGAGCCCTCTAGCTATAAAGTCAGTGATTTTTCAATCAACTATAATATAGCATACAAAAAAAATAAATCAAGGAAAAAACATTGGGACATTTTTCAAGGCTAAAATAAAACAAAGCTCATCAGAGGCTTTGTTTTTTGCTTGTTCTATCCTCTCAAAACAACATTTTTGTCACCTATTTTCATCATAAAATCGTAAAAATTGAGTTCGCTGAATGTGATGATATTTTTATATTCTCATATTCTTGCGAATACAAGAACGTTTTGCAAAAAATAAAACCAAGGGCTTGACCCTTGGTTTTATGTGTATCTCAACGAACGCATTCATCGAGCGTGATTATTATTAAATTAGCATAAAAAAAGCAATAGCCACTTTTCTGCTGATATAACCTTATCAAGACAAATTGTTAAAATTGAGCTATAATTTAATAGGATGTAGACTAAAAATTAAGTTAGTTTACGGTTTATTGAAGATGCTATGTCGAGAGAAAAAAATTACGCATTTATAGATGGACAAAATCTATATATGGGGACTACCATGATTGATAAATCGTGGAAGATTAATTTTAAAAAATTTAGAATTTATTTAAAAGATAAATATAATGTTGAGATAGCTTATTATTTCTTAGGTTTTGTTATTGAAAATAAGCGTGATTTATATCTTAAAATTCAGGAAGCCGGCTTTGTTTTAGTTTTTAGAGAACATAATGCCTTGATGATTGGTAAGAAAAAAGGTAATGTTGATGCTGATATTGTTTTTTTGATTATGAAAAAAATTTATCAAAAAGAAGCTTTCGATAAAGTTGTTTTAGTTTCTGGTGATGGTGATTATAAGAGATTAGTTGATTTTTTAATTGAAGAAAAAAGACTTAAGAAAATTTTGTTTCCAAATAGTGAATTTGCCTCCTCATTATATAAAAGTCTTGGTTCTGAATATTATAATTCTTTGGGTAACAACGATATAAAAAAGAAAATTAGGCAATAAAAAAAGGCTCCTTAGGCACCAACACCGTTCGGATCCTTTTCCGTCTTGATAATCACATAATAGCAAAGATTTTGTAAAAAGTCAAATATATATAATTTGCGATACTTGCACTGATGACCATCGGGGTAGATGGATTTGTACTGTGATTTGTAATTCGACATTTGACATTTGACATTTGAGCGCAGCGATTTGTCTTTTATCCAAAAAAACGCTATATTTATAGAATATGAGGAAATTTATTTGGCCTATTGTTATTGTTTTGCTTGCTATTGGCTTGTATTTTTATATTGCCCATTGGTATATTTATTATAAAATCGGGCAGGGGAATTTAATCGCTCCGGATATTGAGCGGACATATTTTATGGGTCATGAGAATCAAACAGCTAAAAATTTAATTTATGTCGCCTTGGGTGATAGTTTGACATCGGGGGTGGGCGTGGATGATTATCAAGAATCATTTCCGGCTTTGATAGCTCAAAAAATAATTTCGGCTGACAAAAGTCAAATTACTTTGAAAGATTTTTCTTATCCCGGCTACAAAACCAACGATTTAATTAATAATTTGTTGCCTCAAGCCATAGCCGTTCAACCCGATATCGTGACTTTGTTGATTGGTGTTAATGATATTCATAATCAAGTCAGCGCCGGCGATTTTGAAAATAATTATCGAACTATTTTAAATAGATTGACTAAAGAAACTAAGGCTAAGATTTACTTAGTAAGTTTGCCGTTTATCGGTTCCGAATCTTTACTCTATCCGCCCTATAATGTTTATTTTGACCATGAAACGGTTCGTTTTAATGAAATTATTAAGCAATTGGCTGGTGATTATCAACTTAAATATATAGATATTTATACACCCACAGTGTCGACTTTTAAAAAAGACGGCGCTCATTATTCACGTGATTTATTTCATCCTTCAGCCGAAGGTTATCGCCTCTGGGCGCAAATAATTTATGACCATCTCGATCGTTAACCCCGTTGTTTCAACTTATATTTTTAGCGCCATTCTGGCCGTGGTTTTTTTGATTAGTTTACGTAAAACCAAGGACAAGACATTTTTCTCAAATTGTTTGTCGCAAGAGTTAAAAGGTTTTGCTATTTTAATTATTCTTTTTTCTCATGTTTGTTATTTCTTGGATATTAATCAGCATTTTTTATTTCCTCTGGGGATAATGGCCGGTGTGGGTATTAATTTATTTCTATTTTTATCTGGTTACGGTTTGACAGTCACCTCAATGGCCAAACCCTTGTCGATAGGTAAATTTTATTTAAAAAGATTGTCGAAATTGTATATTCCTTTTTGGTTGGTGCTAATCTTTTTTGCTCTGCTTGACTTTTTTATCTTGAAAATAAATTATGGTTGGCCGACGCTGGTTAGTTCATTTTTGGGTTGGTTTGGACATGCTAATCTCTATACCGACATCAATTCACCGTTTTGGTATTTTTCCTACATCGTGGCTTATTATTTAATTTATCCATTGGTGTTTATGAAAAAAGCGCCTTGGGTTTCGGCCTTGATTATTTTTGGATTGAGTTATTTTGCTATTAATAGTAATCCGTATGTTTTGCGCAATGTTCATGGGCTCTGGGTGTCTCATCTCTATGCCTTTCCGCTAGGTATGATTTTTGCTTATTTATTTACTAAGTTTGATATTTTTAAGAAATTTTTCGATCGTCTGAAAAAGGCGCCGATGTGGTTTTATTATCCGCTTGTCGCCGGTTTAATTTATTTTATTTGTTATTTTGCTTATCATTCCGGAGTGGGCGAGTCATTGGTTTTGGAAGAACGAATCAGCTTGATGGTGGTGGGCGCAATCCTAATATTATTTTTGATAAAAAAAATCGACATCAAATTTTTGTCGATTACGGGTATGTTTTCCTATGAAATTTATCTTCTGCATTGGCCGATAATGTATCGCTACGATTTTCTCTTCAAATATTTCCCCGCCTGGCTAGCGATGGCGCTTTACGTCGTTGTCTTTATTGGGTTGGGATGGATAATGCAGAAGGGGATTGGGTTGTTTGGGAGGAAGAAGGTGAAGTAATGATAAATATTAAAAATAATCCCCTCCTTTCGAAGGAGGGGTGGCCGAAGGCCGGGGTGGTTGTGTCTACTCTGCTATTGGTTATTTTAAAAATCCTTAGGTGCGTACGCCGAGAACCCCTCCGCCCTTCGGGCACCTCCCCTTGGTAAGGGGAGGATTAAATTATTTGACATTTATGTATTTGGATTTTATTTGACATTTGTCATTTGTCATTTGACATTTTTTTCTCCTACTTTGTAGCGAGTATCAGCCATTCATTCTCCGTCTCCACAATTTCCCTATTCAACTCCGACAAAATCTGCATTTTCTCGGCGTGATAATTGGTTGGATGGTTAGTGAAATACTCCATCAATTCATTATGTTGAGTTCTTAGTTTGATTAGTTTCTTTTCCAGGGAGGCTAATTTTTTTTGTTCGGCTTTTTTTTCTTCGTATAATAATTTTTTATCCGCATTGCTTGGTGGTTTAATTACAGTTTCTTTTTCTTGATAAAGACTACTTTCTAATTCTTCAATATAATCTTCGTAGTCTTTGAAAAGTCTTTGGGCCTGGCCGTTATTTATTTCAATTAAGCCGGTGGCCAGTAAATTGGCAAAAGTTCGGTCGTGGCTGGTAAAGAGAATGGCGCCGTTAAATTTCATTAAGGCTTGGCCGAGGGCTTCGACGGTTTCA
>CAILTG010000031.1 GCA_903837125.1 Candidatus Magasanikiibacteriota bacterium
AATAGTCCTTGAGTATTTGTTTGATTGTATATTTACCACCTATTGTTTCTTGCATATCGCATGATTCATCTTTCAAAGGTAATTATACAATCAAACAAGGATTTAAGCCAAAAAAGCTCCCCTGAGGGAGCTTATTTTAATCTGGAGATAAATTTTAAAAATTGAATAATGCTTTTTTGGCTTTTTTCTTGCCTAGGAATATCTGGTGAGCATCTTCAGCACTTTCATTGGCTAGGACAACGGCAGAAATAGCATTAACCATTTTTTTGGCGGTGTCTAGCGGTTTTTGGTGAATGTTGCGACCAGTGGCACTGCCACGAGCGCCGTATTTTATTTGATCTGATAACGTTTTGAGAAATTTTTTAGGATCAACAGATTCACCGCCGGAAAAAACCACACCAGTGCGTCCAGCAGCATTAACTATTTCTTGAACCTTTTCTTTAGTAGGTGTATCGGGATAAGTTAGTTTAACAAAATCTGCGCCGAGTGAAGCGGCAATACCGGCTGCGCCGGCGAGTAGGTGAGCGTCCTTGGGTTTGGTAATAGCTTTACCGCGGAGATAGACCCAGAGGACAAAAACTAAACCATGTTTGTGAGCTTCATAAATAAGTTTACCAACCTCGGCTAACATTTGATTTTCAAATTCACTGCCAGGATAAAGAGTGTAGCCAACGCCAACAATACTTAGGCGAGAGTGTTTTTTGAATTCAACAACTTGGTCAATGGTGGATAATAAGGCATTAAGTGGATCTTTTTTGCTATCGGCTATGATGTTTGTTTTGGAATTAAGTTTAACTAGGTAATTAACATGTCGATAGTCATTAGCGTAATTCGCAATCAAGCCAAGTTGCGCTGCAAAAACACCAATGTTTGATTGGCTGGCAATTTGGAATAAGTGCTCTGGATTATTGTCATCGCTGGTAATGTCTTTGCCGTGAAAATCGTCATTAAGATGTTCAATTTTTTGGTCACCGGCAAAAAGCATAAGACGACTAGTGTGATTGGTGGCTCGTTTGAAATTTTTGATGTAGTCAGCTTTAGCATGGCTAGGTACTGACAAAGGAATATTTATTTTCATATGGAAATATTATAGCATAATTTAATTTTGGATGCTAGGTTGTTTATTATTAAGTTTTGTAAATAAAAAAATTTGCGATCTATTAAATATCGTAATCTTACGTATTTACAAATCTGCTACAAATCTACAAAATCGAAAAACATGCTATTGCAAATAGCATAATTTGTAGATTTGTAGCAGATTTGTGGATATGTATAATCTTAGATGCAATCTCTTTATTTTCTCCAAATAATATGCTATAATAAAGAAAAATAATAATATAAATTGTATGAAAAAAATTAAACTTTTATTATTAGCCTTTGTGCTAATATTTGCTCCTGTGCTGGTTTTGGCTAGTACTAGTGAGGGGACGATTAACACTGCTTATCATTATGCTTGGAGTGATAAAATCGGCCAAATTGATATGGCTAATGTTAAAGTATTGGACGGCCAATTAAAAGGTACTGCTTCGACAGCTGCTTTGGGTATTATTAATTTTGATGATGCCTCTTTTCATGTTGTTAATGATGGTGCAGGCAATTTGAGTGGTAGTGCTTATGGCACACAGGCAGGTTTGATAAATTTTGCAGGAGTGAAGATTGGTGCGGATGGTTATTTTACTGGTGTGGCAGATGGTGCTTTTATGACAGGTAAAATTTATTTTGATTGTACAAATAATTCATTATGTCCCAACGCTACTAATGCCAGAGTATTAACTGATTGGCGACCGGTCGCTAGTCGTCAGCTAGTTGTGGCAACTGTGCCAGTCGCTTCAGCGGCTACGACTACAGCAGTAAGTACTAAAGATTATTCTTCTTGTTCTGGGCTAAATGATTATGTGAGTTATTCTCGTTGTGTTGCCGCTATTGATAATAAAATTACTCAGACAGCTAGTGTGGCCATTGAAGATCCAAAAGCAGTTGATGGTGATTATAGTATCAAAGTAAATAATGGTGCAGCTAAATCTAATAAGACAACGGTGACTTTGAATATTACCGCCGGCAAAGAGGCGATTGATATGGTTATTGCCAAAGACAATAATTTTGGTTTTATTAGTAAGCAAAAAATTGCCACTACTAGCACTTGGCAACTTGAAGATGAAGAAAATGTGCCACAATATATTTATGTTAAATTTTATGATCAGACTGGTAAGCCATTAAAAGTTGTAGCCACGTCGATTGTGTTGGACAAACGTCAGGGTGATGCAGCGGCTGAAAAAGAAGCTATATCTGCTTTTAAGTTATTATATGGTCGTGCTCCAGGAACATCAGCGGTTGACACGGAAGCTTTGAAAATTATGGCCTATGGCTTAGGCTCTAATGTAACACGTGATTTAGTTAAAGAAGCGGCTGCCTTAAAACGTTTTCGCCAAGTTTATAAGCATGCGCCGGTTGTTAGCCAAGAATGGAATTATCTCAAAGGCTATGCTTATGCTGAAAGTGTGGTTAGCAATAACGCTAGCGCCCCTGTAGTGACGACACCGGCCATTGTAGAAACACCTTCAACCACTGTTTCTGAGCCTGTTAGCGATTGTCGTTTAAAGGTCAAATTAACTGGTACATTTGACGTTGGTAGTAAAGGTAAAGAAGTGATAGCTTTGCAGGATAGTTTGAAATGCCAAGGCTTTTTGGCTGAGAATTATAAGGTGACTGGTAATTTTGATTCTGACACAGAATTAGCTGTCGGTGCTTTTCAAAAGCAAAATAAATTATTATGCAAGAATGGTACTTATTGTGGGGCTGTCGGTCCAGCCACCAGAGATAAATTTAATAAAATGCCAGCTCCCAAAAAAGTGGAGGTTCAGGCTGCTACTACCGAGAGTAATAGCACTGTTAAAGCTATTTTAACCAAGAATTTAACCATTGGTTCTAATGGTGATGATGTAAAGAAATTACAAGAATTCTTGGCTAAAGATAAAACGTTATATCCGGGAGGAGTAATTAATGGTAATTTTGGTCCAGCCACTGAAGCCGCTGTTAAGAAATTTCAAACTAAAAATGGCTTAAAATGTAGCGATGGAACAGCCTGTGGTTATGTCGGTCCGTCAACAATGAAGAAATTAAATGAAGCGATGGCGAAATAGAAAGTTAGTATAAGAATTTAAAAACTGGCCAATACTTGGCTAGTTTTTTTAAATGTCTAGGAATTTCTTTTTTACCAAAAAGTAACATAAATGAGCCCCGTCAGGGGCTCATTTATGTTGTCGATGTGTTAAAAATAAAAAAACATTTAAAATAATACCCAGTTTTGATTTAGTAATTA
>CAILTG010000032.1 GCA_903837125.1 Candidatus Magasanikiibacteriota bacterium
AATTATTAAGTAAAGAATATGAATTGCTAGCGCCAAGTAGGCAAGAACTTGACATAGTCGACACGGAAAAAGTTGTATGTTTTCTGAAGCATAATAAAGTTGACACAGTTATGCATTTGGCGAATATTGGTGGAAGCCGCAAACAACCCAATTTGCAAGAAGTTACACATAATAATTTATTGGCATATTTTAATCTAATTAAAGCCAAGAGCTATTATAATCGTTTGATTGTTTTTGGTTCTGGCGCTGAATATGACAAGAGAAGGCCCCTGATAAGCATCAGTGAAAGTGATTTTGATGAAAATATTCCTATTGACCAATATGGATTTTCGAAATTTGTAATGTCTAAATATGCACTACAGTCTGATTATATAACACATTTAAGATTATTTGGTGTTTTTGGCAAATATGAAGATTATGAAACAAGATTTATTTCTAATTCAATTTGCAAGGCATTATTTGATTTGCCAATTACAATCAAACAAAATGTTTTTTTTGATTATATTTATATAAAAGATCTGGTGGATGTTCTTAAATTATTTTTAAATAATAAGCCAACAAATATTGATTATAACGTAGGGAGTGGCCAACGGATTGATCTTTTTTCGATTGCTAAAATTATTTTGAAAGTTACCAAGAAGGATTTGCCGATAATAATAGCAAAAGATGGTTTAAATAACGAGTATACCTGTGACACTAGCAGACTTAGAACTGAATTTGGTGAAATTGGATATACTGAAATGGAAACGGCAATAAGTGAGCTGGTTGAATATTATAAAAAAGAAATAGTCAATATTGATAAGCAAGTTTTTTTGACCGACATTTAAGGCGGGCCTGTTTGATTGACAAAATTATAGTTTTGGTGTATAAAATTAGCACATAATAGTTTTTTGAAACAAATATAAAGGTATTTTAGTGGAAACACAGAATTTTAATTCAGAAGAATTTGCAACGCTTATTAAGCTTTTGCAACGGATTGACCCTCATAAGCCATTAGGTACTGAGCTTTACGATGCTATTGCTAAAGTTAGTTTAAGTATCGCGATTGAGGCCCTAACTCTACGTCGTGGTAAAAATGGCATAGAAATTTTTCTCACCAAAAGGTCGGAAAAAGAAGCTTACCCGGGTATGTGGCATTCACCAGGAACAATCAGGAGGCCAGGAGAGGAATTAGATGATGCTTTTTTAAGACTAGAAACCAGAGAGTTTAAAAATAAGCTAAACAGCAAGAAGTTTGTCAAATTTTCTGATTGTCCTAATGAAGAAAGGGGCCATTTCTTTCTTCTTTTATACCTCTGTTGTATCGACAACGATAATTCAGACAATTGGTTTCCATTTGATAATTTACCGGAGCCTATGGTTGATCACCATAAAGACTATCTTATTCCCGAAGCTGTAAAAGCCTTTAAACTTCAAGAAAAGTAGCACAATAAACCCCATTTTATGCATTTGCAAAAAATGGGGTATTTTTTTGTAAAAAAATTTTTTGCTTGATTTTTAGGCAGAAATTAACTACACTTATTATATTGGTTATTTAAGTTTACAATATATGGACGATAATTTAAGAGAAAATTTGATAAAAGCTTACCAAGAAAAGTTTAAAGTTAAAGAGTTTGTAGGTGGAGAATCAGTTGTGCCAGTTTCTGGTAAGATTTTTGATGAACAGGAGATAATAAAAATGACCGAAGCTGTTATGGACGGTTGGTGGACAGAGGGACGATTTGCCAAAGAATTTGAAGAGAAATTAGCAGAGTTAGTAGGTGTCAAATTTTGTGCAACAGTAAATTCTGGTTCATCAGCTAATCTTTTGGCTATTACTGCCCTGACATCAATTAAGTTATCTGAGGAGAAACGATTAAAAAGAGGTGATGAAGTGATTTCAGTATCGGCTGGTTTTCCAACCACTATTAATCCTATTATTCAAAATGGACTGGTGCCAGTATTAATTGATGTTGAATTGGGAACCTATAATGCTAACTTGGATAGTATTAAAAATGCAGTTTCTGAAAAAACTAAAGCAATTTTTATAGCCCATACCCTTGGTAATCCATTCGAAGTAGGGGAGTTAAAAAATTACTGTGATGAAAGAGGTTTGTGGCTGATAGAAGATAATTGCGATGCACTTGGTTCAAAATATAATGGCCAAATGACTGGCAGTTTCGGACATATTTCTACTTGCAGTTTTTATCCTGCCCACCATATTACCATGGGTGAGGGCGGTGCTGTTTTAACTGATGATCCATTGTTAAATAAAATTATCCGGTCTTTACGAGATTGGGGTCGTGACTGTGTCTGCCCAACCGGCAAGGACAATGTTTGCGGTAATCGTTTTAATTGGCAATTAGGCGATTTGCCCAAGGGCTATGATCATAAATATATTTACGGTGAAATTGGTTACAATCTGAAAATAACTGATATTCAAGCAGCGCTTGGATTGGCTCAATTAGATAAATTACCGGAGTTTATAATTAAAAGAAAAGAAAATTTTTCCTTTTTATACGAAGCGTTTAAAAAATTTGAACAATATTTTATTTTACCCCAGTGGAGTGACAAAGCCGATCCAAGTTGGTTTGGTTTCTTATTGACACTAAAGCCCTCAGTTAAATTTTCTCGTGAAGATTTGTTGAAATATTTGAATGATAAAAAAATTGGCACAAGGCTATTGTTTGCCGGAAATATCATTAAACAGCCATATTTTATAGATTATAAAATAGAACATCGAATCGTCGGAGATATGAAAAATGCTGATGAAATAATGAACAATACTTTTTGGATTGGTGTCTACCCAGGACTTACAAAAGAAATGCTGGATTTCGTTATTAAAAGTTTTGATGAATTTTTTAAAAAATATGAATAAACCAATTTTAAGTATCTGTATTCCAACCTACAATAGAGCTCATTATTTAGTGGACCAACTGGAATGTATTACTAGCCAATTAATTAATGATGAAATAAGTCAACAAGTTGAAATCATAATTTCTGATAATGACAGTAAGGACAACACAAATGAAGTAGTTGAAAAATACCAAGAAAAATTTGGCAATATAAAATACTTCAAAAACAAAACAAATATTGGGTATGACCGAAATGTGGTTAATGTGATTCGTAAAGCAACCGGAGATTTTATTTGGACTTTGAGCGACGATGACTTTATTGTCGACGACTCGATTAGTTATCTCTTGGAAATATTTAAAACAAATAAAGATATAGCTTTAATTTGTATAGATATTAGAGTTTTGGACAAAGATGTTTTTACTCATTATAAAAATGGTAGCGAACTGCTGTCTGAGATGTCGACGACGGGCTGTCTTATTTCACAGAATGTTTATAATCAAAAATATTTGCCAACTAACATTGAGAAATATTATGATGACTTGTGGATTCATTACGCCATTGCTAGAGAAATGACAGTTGATCGCCCATTGATAATGGTAAAAAATTTATTTAAAATTCTGGAAGTCCCACATCCTTGTACATGGAATCAAAACGGACATTCTTTCACGACGCACATTAA
>CAILTG010000033.1 GCA_903837125.1 Candidatus Magasanikiibacteriota bacterium
CGCATATGATTTAGCTCTTTGTGCAACAAAAAAGTTACTGGATAAATATCCTTTATTAAAAGGTAAAATTGATGCAATTATTTTTTGTACCCAATCGCCAGATTATGTAATGCCATCTAATGCATTTCTACTGCATAGAGATTTGGGGCTTGGCAATAATGTTTTAGCTTTTGACTACAACCTAGCCTGCTCGGGATATATCTATGGGTTACTAATAGCATCGGGGCTGATTAAAGTTGGGATAGTAAAGAATATTCTTTTGGTTACGGCTGATACGTATTCGAAATATATAGCAGACTCCGATCGATCAACGCGAATGTTATTTGGCGATGGCGCTTCTGTAACTTGGATTGGTGAAATATGCGAGACTAATCCCCGACCAATAATAAGCGGCTTTGATAATTTTTCATGTGCTTCCGATGGAAGTGGTTGGGATAAATTTATTATTAAATCGGGGGGGAGTCGAATGAAATTTTCCGGCAAAGCTCAAGAGAGTCTCGATAATAAAATTCATATGAATGGACTTCAAATATTAAACCTAGTTAATGGTCGGGTTATAAAACAAATTCGTGAATTACTTATACAATCTAAAGTTAATGTAGAACAGGTCGATCATTTTTTATTCCATCAAGCAAGCGGTTTGGCCTTGGATAGCATTGCTAAAAAAATCAAAATCCCCGAGGGAAGGATGTTTTCTAATATGAAAAATATTGGAAATACGGTTTCATCATCATTGCCAATTCTTATTAAAGATTTTTTCTCTGAGAAAGATGTTCCCAAAGACAGTAAATTATTTTTATGTGGCTTTGGTGTTGGTTACTCTTGGGGAAGCCTACTTGTTACCACTTGAAATGTGAGACGGTGTGTGCGGGGGAGGGTTTTTTATCAACTATTTAATATTAAGGATTTATAGGAATGAATAACTCCACAAATTGGCTATGCGAGCGTTTTCAAGGCTCGCCCGATAAGTTGGCTTTCATTCACGAAAATCGTGAAGTATCTTACGGTCAGGTTACAAATCTTATCGATGATTTTTACGATCAAATTATTTTATCCGGAATAGTTCCTGGCGAGTTGGCGGTGGTAGCAGGTGACTATTCCCCTGAAATTTTTTGTATTTTCCTAGCATTAGCAAAAAATAAAAATATTATTATTCCAATTACTAAGAATTCGGTGGTAGAGGAGGATTCTGCTCTGGAGATATCTGGTTGCGACTGGCGGATTAATTTTAATAATTTGGATGGATGCATCCAAATTGAAGCATGCAAAGTGGTGACAAAAAACCAATTGGTTGAGGGATTGAGGGGGGCGAAGGCGCCGGGTCTTATTTTATTTTCATCCGGGTCTACTGGAAAGCCCAAAGGAATTTTGCATGACTTTAACAGGGTAATGGATAAATTTCGAACGCAGCGACCTCCCATTAGTGCCATACCTTTTCTAATGATTGACCACTTCGGTGGAATAAATACTATCCTGGCCATTACTTCAGGGTTGGGAACAGTGGTGACGGTTTCAGACCGCTCGGTTTCAAAAATTTGTGAGGCAATTGAAAGATTTAAGGTTGAGTTGTTGCCAGCAACACCTTCGTTTTTGAACTTATTAATAGCGTCAAAAGTATACGAAAAATATGATTTATCTTCTTTAAAAAGAATAACGTATGGGACTGAGGTGATGCCTCAGTCTACGCTTGATAGAATTCATCGGATTTTTTCACACGTAAAGCTACTTCAAACTTATGGATTATCAGAAGTTGGAGTGCTACATTCGAAATCAAAAGGTGATGGCTCGACTTGGGTGAATGTGGGTGGCGAAGGGTTTCAAACTAAAGTTATTGACGGTATTCTTTGGATTAAATCTGCATATGCTATGGTCGGTTATTTAAATGCACCTTCTGATTTTGATGAGGAGGGGTGGTTTAATACTCACGATCAAGTTGAGGTTGATGGAGAGTTTTTTCGTATCCTAGGCAGGGAAACGGAAATAATTAATACTGGCGGTCAAAAAGTTTACCCCGCGGA
>CAILTG010000034.1 GCA_903837125.1 Candidatus Magasanikiibacteriota bacterium
TATAGTCCAATGCACTTAGTAATAAGTGGAAATCCTCCTACGCTCATTTGAGCTACGGACGGACTAACATGCGTGAGACAGGTTGGTCTCCTATCTGCTGTAGGCGTTGTTGCTTGAGAGGAGTCTTTTCTAGTACGAGAGGACCGAAAAGAACAAACCTCTGGTGTATCGGCTGTTCCGCCAGGAGCACTGTCGAGTAACTAAGTTTGGAAGGGATAACCGCTGAAAGCATATAAGCGGGAAGCCCACCTCAAGATTAGGCAACTTTCCTGAGTAATCAGGATACGATTTCCTAGAAGATGACTAGGTTGATAGGTCTCAGATGCAAGTCCTGCGAAGGATTTAGTCAAGAGATACTAATAAATCGCAATTTACACTCTTATTTTTTATGCTATGCGCAAAGCGCAAGATGTGATCGATCATGTTCTGCGTTATGCGCTAAGCTAAGGTTAGCAATTAATAATTTCTAAGATCCGCGTTAATTAAAATTTTGAAAAATTTTTATTATCATGGTATAATTTCTGTATGAAAATTTTTTTTCAGAAATACAAAAATAGTTTAAAGTTTATATCACTAATTTTTGTGATAGTGGCCCTAACCGTTTTATCTTGTCTGTTTTTCTCACCGGTGATAAATGCGTTTTAGGAAGTTAAAAGCTTATAAAGTTCATAAAGTTTTTTAAAGAGAGTATTGTTTTGGTGGTTCTAGCGAAGTGGCTACACCCGATCCCTTTCCGAACTCGGCAGTTAAGCACTTCAGCACCGATGATATCTAGGCCTTCAGGTTTAGACAAAGTAGGACGCCGCCAAAACAATGCTCTTTTTTGTTTTTCTAAATGTGCTATAATTTAATTAATATATTGATATGGAATTTAAAGAACCGCAAAAAAATAAGAAAAAGCAAATTATCATCAGCACGATTTATGTTGTGATTTTTTTGTTGCTTGTTTCGGCAGTGGTTTATTCATTGAAACCAAAACCTAATTGTTTTGATGGTAAGTTAAATCAAAATGAAAAGAATGTTGATTGCGGGGGAGTGTGTGCCAAAAAATGTGTGCTGGTAGCAGAAGAACCCATTCAAGTGGTGAAGACTGGCTATGTGCCAAGTGGGATTGCTAATAAATATGATATCTTTGGGCAAATTTATAATCCCAATAATTTTTTGGGTAGCAATGAGTTTGCTTATACATTTTTGGTTAAAGACGCGTTGGGAAAAGTTATTGCTGAAAAGAAAGGAATGAATTTTGTTTTGCCGGGGGAAAGAAAATATTTAATTGAAGGGAATTTGGAAATTCTAGAAGCACCAGTAACAGTAGAGTTGACGCTGGAAGGAATAAAATGGGTGGAGTTTAGTGCTGGAGATTATCAGAAACCAGACTTAAAAATTGTTAATAAAGCCTATAATGAAATAAATTCTGGAGTAACTTTTAGTGAAGCTCTGGGACTTCTCAAAAATGAAAGTCAATTTGACTTTGCCACCATCAAAATTTATATTATTCTCAAATCTCCTAGTGATGAAATTATCGCACTTAATTCTACCTTGATGAACACCGTTAAATCAGGAGAAAATCGAGACTTTAGAGCTTTTTGGCCAAACCGATTTTCGGGAGAAGTGCGAACGGTGGAAACCCAGGTCGATGTGGATGTTTATAAATCAGATTCTTTTGTAAAACGCTTTTTCAACACCGAACAATTTCAAGAATACTAAATTAAAGTTAACTGCTATGAAAAAATTTCTGCAACTTGATTTGGTTATGTTGGCGTCCGTTTTTCTTTTGGTGGCCATTGGCCTTTTGACTTTGTTTAGTATTTCTACGGTGGATAATAAATTAGTGCTGGCTAATTTTAATAAGCAATTAGCGGCTCTTTTGATTGGTGTAATTTTAATGTTGGGATTATCTTTCTATGATTATCGAATTTTAAACACTCACAGCACCAAACTATATTTTTTAAGCATTTTCGTTTTAGCGTCGCTTTTGTTTTTAGGAATAACTGTGAGGGGAACAACTGGTTGGATTGGTTTTTCTAAATTTAATATTCAGCCAGTAGAAATTGTAAAAATTGTGATGGTAATTTTTTTAGCCAGTTTTCTCTCCAAGAAAAAAAGGGAATTGGATAATCTGGTGAAAATTATCGTTTCCATTATTTTAGTTTTTCTCCCAGTTTTTCTCATTATTCAACAACCGGATTTCGGTTCATCCTTGGTAATCATGGGGACATGGCTCGTTATGCTTTTAGTTTCTGATATCAATAAGAAAAGTATTTTAGCATTGTTTTTGTTTTTAGCGGTTATTACTTCCGGAGGATATTTTCTTTTAAAAAATTATCAAAAAGAGAGAATTGCGACTTTTTTGAATCCCCAGAAAGATTCATTGGGTAGTGGATATAATGTTATCCAATCAATGGTAGCAGTGGGCTCAGGAGGAATTTTTGGCAAAGGGCTGGGACATGGCTCTCAATCACAACTCAATTTCTTACCAGAAAAACACACCGATTTTATTTTCGCGGTTCTCTCTGAGGAGCTGGGGCTTTTGGGTTCGGGGATTGTGCTGTTTCTTTTTGCCGTAATAATTTATCGCTTGAAAGAGACGGCAAGGCTCTCAAGAGATAATTTTGGTTATTTGATTGTTGTCGGGGTAATGGCGATGATTACGATTCAAGTTTTCATTAATATCGGAATGAATATGGGAATTGCTCCGGTGACAGGGGTCACCCTTCCTTTTTTGAGCTACGGCGGTAGCTCTTTGGTTTCTGTTTTCTTGGGCTTAGGGTTGGTGCAAAGCGTCTATTTGAGGAGAATGAAAACCCTTGACTAAAAACTTAAATTTTGCTAGAATTTAGAGACTTAAAATATGGAAAAAAATAACAACAATCTGGATTTTCTCTCCAAGTGTTATTTTTGCGGAAGTCCGTTGGATGATAAGAGTCTCAAAATACTAGAAAACAAAGACAAAAAAAACACTTTTCATGTCACTTGCGGTAAATGTCAAACCTCGGCTATTGTTTTCTTTTCTGTTAATCAAGCTGGGATTATGAGTGTGGGAATGGCAACTGATTTAGACCAAAGTGAAGTGGGAGAAAAATTTTTACAAGAAGCGATTAGTGCGGATGAGGTAATTGATGCTCATCAATTCATTAATAACTACTTAGGAAATTGGAAATAAGGATAATTTAAAAGCTAATAATTTTTAATTCATTTGAGAGGTTCCGAGTAATCGGGACAGGTAGAATGTAAAAATATGGATAAGATAAAACTCGGCGCCAAGTCAAGAGCCGAAAAAGGAAGACAAACTAATCGAGGGAGAAAAGCCGGACAAGTGCCAGCGGTGGTTTATGGTAAAGGAATTGAAAGTCAACCATTGTGGGTGGACGCTTTGGAATTCCGTCGTTTGGTGAAAAAGTTTGGAGAAAGTGTAGTTATTGATTTGGTTATTGAGGATAAAGATGACCCGCTTCGCCAAAGCTCCAGCGAGGCGAGTCGTAATGTGATTGTTCACGAAGTGCAAAGAGATCCATTGAAAAATAATATCAGACATCTGGATTTTTATCAGGTTAATATGAAGGAAAAAATTGAAACAGAAGTAGAATTTGTTTTCATCGGAGAATCAGAAGCCGTGAAGGCGATGGGTGGAGTGTTGGTAAAAAGTATGGATCATGTGAAGGTGAGATGTTTGCCAGCTGATTTGCCAAGTCATATTGATGTGGATATTTCCAAAATTACCAATTTTGAAGATCACATTTGTATTAAAGATTTAAATATTTCCGACAAAGTGGAAATTGAAATAGAGCCAGAAACCGTGGTAGCGTTGGTAGCCCCACCAAGAACTGAA
>CAILTG010000035.1 GCA_903837125.1 Candidatus Magasanikiibacteriota bacterium
AGAAATGTCAAGATTGATACATAATAACTTCTTGATAATTGTTATATATTAGCTAAAAAACAACAAAAAATAAGCTAGCATAGCTAAATATACTTGACTTTATTCTCAAATTGTGCTATTATATATAGTATTATTATTTGTTTTTTAAAAAAGAGGTTTTAAATGGACGACAAGAGCATTGAATTTGATTTGAGTAAATTTTATATGTTTGGCTTTGATTTTCATTGTCAAAAGCCAAGCACAGTAATAGTCGCAAAACCGACTAGTATTGAAGAAAATGACATTCTCTTTCATTTTAACTACAGCTATCACAGTTTGGCTGAATGCGTAAAAAAAGAGAACATAGTCGCAATTGGTGATATCGAAAACGGTACGGTTTATGTAAAAGGCTGGAGACACCCGTTTGCCATATTAAACCAGAAGCTATTTGATGAATATTTGGCTAGTGGAGCCGTAGAGCTAAGCTCGCTTAGTAATTAAGCAAAATATTTAATGGAGACGACCGCAATTTTTATAAGTTGCGGTTTTTTATTTGCAAATTTTTAATTTTCCCCATTTTGCGATATAATCTATGTATACATTATAATGTATACATAATAATTAATTTAAATTTATGCGAAAAAAATTAAAGGACGACGAGATTCGTAAAATTTATGCCCACGGTAACAGCCTAGGCGTCACCCTCCCCAAAGAACTAACCAACGACCTAAAATGGCGCAAGGGCCAAAAGCTGGTACTAAAGAAGCACGGGCGGGGGATTGTGATTAGCGACTGGCGGGAGTAGGGTTGATTTTTAGGGAATTTGGGCGTAAGGTTAGTGATATCTGGGTATATTAAATTATAAAAGTCTAAATGTAGACCTGACCTTGTTAACTTCGGCAAATGGTTATTTTTAATTAAAAATTAAACACTATTATTAAAATTTAAATTATAAATTATGCCAGAAACTAAAAAATGTCCATTCTGCGCTGAAGAAATATTATTTGAGGCAATTAAATGCAAGCATTGCGGATGTAATTTAGATAAACATTATAAAGAAAGCCTTGGAGCAAAGAAACTTTTTTCATTCGGAGCAAACGCTAATAAAATTGATAGCAGTGTTCAGCCCACAGTGCCTATAGACCCAGGAAAGCTTAAAAAAACATTTAATTCAGTTTTATTGGTTGTGTCGGTGATTTTTTTAATGGGTTGTTTGATAGCGATTATTAATCCTCAACATATTGATAGTACGGATACTGCGACTAAAACTCTAAAAAATGATGACATTGAGCCAGATAATATAAAATTAATGGGATGTGCGATTGATGGTGTAAAAAAGATTTTAAAATCACCGTCTTCAGCTAAATTTCCTTCTCGCATGTTTGA
This sequence comes from Candidatus Magasanikiibacteriota bacterium, assembly GCA_903837125.1. Lineage (GTDB taxonomy): Bacteria > Patescibacteriota > Patescibacteriia > Magasanikbacterales > UBA922 > CAILTG01. The sequence continues at coordinate 1,366 of CAILTG010000035.1, forward strand.
TGTAGCCGATTTCAAAATAAAAAAAATAAAGATTGGTGAATATTCAGTTTCTAGCTATGTTGATGCTCAGAATAGTTTTGGTGCTATGATTAGGACTTATTATACTTGTTCTATTATTGCTTTTGACAACACCTCTGATTGCTATGCTTCTTGTGAATTAAGTGAATAGATTTATATATCAAGTTAAGTGTTTGCCGGGAGATCGTTAGTAATTGTTTATGAGATAATGAATTTGTTAAAATATATCAGCTAGTTAATTATTAAAATTTATTTATATGACTACAAAAAAATGTCCATTTTGTGCAGAAGAAATTAACAATGAAGA
>CAILTG010000036.1 GCA_903837125.1 Candidatus Magasanikiibacteriota bacterium
GATCTATTGTATTATCAGGTATATTACCAATGGTACCAGTGGTGCCAGAAATAATCCCACTGCATTGGGAAAGCCATACCACGCAGTAACGCGAAAGGTGCTATGGTTTTGCCAGAAGGAATAAGGGACGAGCCAGCCAGTGAAGTGTTGATAAATGGCGAGAAGTGAGGTGAATAAGCCGCTGAGTATTAGAGCATAAATTACTATATTTATTGGATTAGAAATTTGGAAATTAAGAAATTTATAAATTGAAAATTGTTTGGAAATTGTCCCGCTATGAAGACGGGATCCCGCTGTGGCGGGAGAAATTTGGAAATTGGAAATTTTTTGATTGTTATTAAAATTATTTTTGTTTAAGGAAGTTATTAAGATAATAAAAACCAAGATAGGTTCAAAGTAGAATGCCTTCCATTCACCAGCAGCGGCTCTTAAATCAATTGAAGTAAAAACCGAGATAGTGGCGGCGATGAGAAACAAAGCCACAGCAATAAATAGTGATTTGTGATTTAAGATTAAGGATTTAAGATTAAAGATTATTGAACGATTATATTTTATAAGCCAAATTATAATGAGTATCCAGATCATTACTTCTAATAGGGTTGTTGGCAAGGGGCCGATATTAAAACGGATTAAGTAAGTTGGCAAAAGTAAAAATAATAAAAATAAACCAGAATGAAAATTTTTCCAGGTTAAATAAGTAAATAGTAGACAATAAGCGGTGAGAAGTAAATAAAACATAAAATATTAACAAAATACAATTAAAATATGAAAACAAATATGATGTCACATTTTGATTATATTTTGTTTGTATTTTTTATGGATAATATTTCTTTGATGGTATTTTTTGATATTCCACCGATACCCAGTAATACTACTCCATAAACTAGTAAGCCAATCAGAGCATTTAGAATGACGTTTAAATGATTAAAATACATAAGGGCCAAGCACATTAAAATGCTGGCGAACAAAATTTTTCCGAAGGTTTTAAAATATAATTTTTCTTGGGTATAATGGCGGACCATAAAAAATAGCAGAAAACCAGCATAAAGTTCAGAAAATACCGTCATCCAGGCGGCACCATACATACCGTATTTGGGAATAAAAATTAAATAACCGGCAAAAGTCAAAATAGCGTCAGAAATAAAAATCCACATGGTTTGTTTTTGGCGATTAATAGCCACCGCTGTGTGGCCAAAGACTGCGCCAAGAAAAACTCCAAAAACAGCAATTGCTAATATTTGTAAGGCTCCACCGGCCTCGGCAAATTTTTTTTCAAATATTAAATTGATTATTTGAGGTGCTAAGACTATGGTACCGATTGTTATTGGCACAGCAAAAAGCATCAAAGCGTCAAATGCTTGCTGATACCTTTTTCTAAATTCAACTTTTAACCCCCTAGACCAATTGAAAGTCAGAATAGGTAAAATTACTCCCATCATCATCATTGCGGTTTGAGACAAAATATCAATAACCCTGTAGGCAGCGCCATACAAACCAACTTCTGTTTGACCACGAAATAAAGTGAGTAAAAGGGCGTCACCTTTAAGATAAATGACATTGAAAATAACTGAAATTGAAATTGGCCACATTTTTTTTATTACTGCTTTCCAGATTGAAAAGTTAAAGCCAAATCCGACCGGCGTATTTTTGGCGGCAATGACCCAAAGGATTAAAGTGTAGGTAACACTTGAGATGACCATCACCCACATTACTGGAATAAAACCAGCTTGCTGTTTAATTAGGAACCACAGCCCAACAACTAGTACAATTCTGCTTAAGCTTTCGGCAATAACCTGTATGTACATTTTTAGTTTGGCTTGGTAAAAACCAACAAGCACTTGACTCATGGCGACACTTAAGAAAGAAATTGTGGAAAATAGAATGGCGGTTTTAACTTCCTCAGGATAAGGGAGAAATATGGCTACCAGTGGTGATATTCCTAAGAATATTAAAGCCGTAAAAAAACGAAATGAAAGCAGGTTTTTAAATAATTCTTTTTTTTCAAATTCTGGTTCGCTCATCATTTGGGCAGTAACCGGAATTAACCCGAAGTCAATTAAAATTCCTATAAATTGTAAAAAGGTAATAGTGGTGATGTACCAACCAAATTTTTCTGTGCCTAAATATCTGCCCATCATGCCAATAGCAATTAGACCAAAAAAGATGGAAAAGGTTTTTCCAATAATTTGAATGATGGTATTGTGAGCAATTTGACGTGTTGTAGACATATTAACAATATACAATATACACGTATTAATATACAATTGTATTCTATTCCAAGTATGTTGTATTACGTTCAGTTTAGCATTTCTTCTCTAAAATATCAATTGTTCATTGTAGGCTTTTCTTGTTATAAGAATTTTGGTATAATGACACTCGCCTATGAAAAATAGTTACCAAATATTCTCAAAAAACTTAAAATTCTTAAGTTTTTGTTTGTTTTTGTTGGTATTTTTTGTTTTTTCGCCAGTTTTAGCCAAAGCCGAGGAACCAGAAGTTAGTATTCGTGATACTAGTTACGCTGCCAAGTTTGTTTCGCAGTCGGAAAAAGATCCAATTATTATTGAGGCAGGAAAAACTAAAACAATTATTTTAAAATTTAAAAATGTTGGCCAGTCAGTTTGGGATTCAGCGGGAGATAATTATCTTTCAGCTTATACCATGGAACCACGCAATCGATTTTCGGTTTTTAAAGGAAAAAATTGGTTGGGTAAGGAAGAAACAGCCGCAATTTCAGGTAAAATAAAACCAGGACAGGTGGGAGAATTAAAGATTGATTTACAGGCGCCCCAAAAAATCGGTGATTATTTAGAAAAATTTTATTTGGCCTCTGAAAATACCACTTGGGTGGAAGGCGGTTATTTTTTTCTTAAAATTAAGGTGTCCACTAATTCTCCGAGCACTAATAACACACCCACTAATTTATCGAACACTAATAACACTAATCCAATCAACAATGAAACGAACGTCGAGCCGATTAGTACTTCAACTTCTTTAATCATGCCTGAGGTTACTAGTACAGAAAATAATTTAGAGGTGGTTACTTCCACTATTTTAGTTACTTCTTCGTCTGAGTTTTCAACCACTTCCACCAGTTCAACTCTTGAACCTGTCATCAATAACGGCCAATTGATTGAAGAGCCAAATATCAGAGTAGGAATTTGGAAGCCACAAAGTTGGGTGCAGTTTAAATCTTCTGATGATGATTATTTTGTTTATGATGGCGCTGATTTGGTGGGTACTTTGCATAATGGTTATTTAGGAGTTTTTAATTATGAAGACGGTTTATATACTTTTACCGGCAATGGAATTAATTTAACAACTAAAAATTTTATTCGTTTAGTTCCCATAAATAATCCACAAGCGATATTTGAACTTTTGAATTTTGATAATCAAGTAAAATGGCGAGGTGGCTCACGCAATTTTAATAAATATCGCGGAGGAATTGAATATCATTTAGATAATGGAGGAGGTAAAATGTATGTAATTAATGATTTATTGTTTGAAGATTATGTAAAAGGAATTGCCGAGGCGTCTGATGTGGCGCCAAAAGAATTTTTAAAAGCCCAAGTGATAGCAGCTCGTACTTATGCTTATTTTACCCAGCAAGGCACCACTAAACATGATGAGCGAAATTTTGATGTTTCTGGAACCACGGGTGACCAACTTTATTTAGGGTATGTTAATGAAGTGTTGTCACCCAATATGGTTGAAGTGGCTTCAACTACTCGCGGGCAAATGGTTACTTATAACAGTAAAGTGGTGATTACACCCTATTTTGGACATAGTAATGGTAAGACTCGGGCTTATAATACAGTTTGGGGAGGAGCGGTTAAACCCTGGCTCGTGCCAGTTAAATGTAAATATGATAAGGGTTTGACAAGATATGGCCATGGGGTAGGGATGAGCCAACGTGATGCGGCCTTAAAAGCGCAAAAAGAGGGTGTTGATTATCTTACTTTGTTAAAATATTATTATACGGGAACGGAAATAGAAAAAATTTATTAAAAAATCCTGATTTATATCAGGATTTTTTAAACCGCCAAATTTCTCGTGCCAGATGTTGATTGGGACGGTGATAGATGAGTGGTTGAAGATTTAAGATTGAAGAATTAGGATTAGCGAATGGGATATTTTCAAAACCAATTTTTTCAATTTCATTTTTAATATCAATAATAATTTCATTTTTATCAAAATAAAATCTAGGGATAATAAAAACTGCAGTGCCATTTTGTTTTAATATTTTGTGAAATTCTTTGAAAGCGTTTAAGTACAAATTTTTTAATTCTTCAGTTTGTTTTTGTATATAAACTTTTGATTCATTACCGTGGAGTGGGTTGCCAAGATAGGGTTCGGTAATGATGGTGTCCACGGAAACTGGTTGGAGGTTAGCTGAGATTTTTGTGGCGTCAGCGACATTTAGGTGATAGGTGATAGCTGATAGATGATAATTGGCGATTAACCATTGAATATTTTTTTCAGTATCTTGAATGGCTTTTTCGGAAATGTCAGAGCCGATTAAATTATTATAGCCCATAGTTAGGGCTTCGGTTAAAACTGTGCCAGAGCCACAAAAGGGGTCTAAGATTATTTCGTCTTTAGTAGCTTGGGATAAATTAACCATAATTCTAGCCAATTTTGGTGGTAACATACCAGATTTATCATCTATTCCCGGCCGGCCATAATCACGCTCAGAAAATTCTGTAAATGGCTGGATAGCCAGAGTAACAAAAATATCTTTATTGATTATTGTTAGGTCAGTTTTTTTCTCCACCAATTTATTATGTAAAATAGTAGCCGTATTTTTTGGTTCAATATAACGTACCGAGCGGTCAAGCATTTTCAATTCTTTTTTTATAGTTAGTGGTAGATTTTTGTCACCTCCTGTTAAAGAAAATTCAATTTTACCAGTTGATTGATTTTTGTTTAGATAATTAACAATGTTTTTCTTTAACTCTGAACTCTGAACTGTGAATTGTGAACTTATTTTGATAGTTCCACCCAGTTTGTTTATTAAATTTTCAGCATTAAGTTCTTTTTTAGAATCAACAAATAGATATTTGTTGGTCTGGTGTTCAATTATGTGAGTGCTCGGGTGTTCAAGCGAAAGAACCGCCTGTATTTCGGCGGTGGATATTTGTGGTTGATGTCCTAATTGAAAAAGGTAACAAGGCATAATTATTTTTTATTGGCAGTAGGGTGAGTAGTAATGTCTAAAGTGGAAGTAGTGGGTGCGGCATAAAAAGGATCGCGATTTAATTGTGGCGTCGTTGATGTTTGTTTTTCAGCCCATTTTTCTTTTACTTTTTGTAGTTTATCAAAATTTATCACTTCGGTATTCATTTGCGATTTTAGAATAATGATTGATTGCATTTCTCCAATAGTTTGATAGATATTACGATAAACAAAATAAATACTCAGACCAAAAGCAAAAAGTATTAAACCAATAACAACTAGGCTAATTATTTTGAGTTTGCCAAATTGTCGGTAACCAGGGATGTCTATTTTAGGTTTTATTTTAGGGGCGATTATTGGCATAAATGATAGCATCAAAAGTTAGGCTGACTGGCATAGAGAGAGAATTTCCATTTTCTTTTTTTTCAAATTTTAAGTTATTGATAATTAGATAAAATGGTAAATTTTCAATTTTTTTTAAAAAAGCCAGATGATCTCGAAAAGAACCGTTATTTAAAAAAGAAAAATGATAATATTGTGGAAGAACGGGAGAATCAACTGTGTCTGAATTACTATCATTATCTTTATTTTGACCTAAGTCAATGTATTCAACATTTTCAGTCATCTCAATGTTATTTTGAGAGGCCAAATTTTCCAGTTCAGTAATTGATTTTAGTTGATCGCTTGGATTTATGGCGGCCTGGCTAAATTGCTCGGCACTTTGTTTTGCTTGGCTAAGTTGGGAAACCGATTTTTTAAGACGTTGGGTTTTTTCGTAGCGTTCTTCCAGGTTGCCTTGAATACTGGTAATGTTATTTTTTAAACTTAAGATTTGTTTAATAGTTGGTAAGACAATTAGTACAGAAATTAGAATTAAAACCAAAGCAATTGAGGAGGTTAAAATTAATAGCCGTTGTTTGATAGGAATGATGTGCATATTATTTAAGAATGGCCGTTAACAAGAAGGGAATATTTTGTTTAGTGGTAAGTTGTGATAAGGGCACTTCTAAAGAATTAACCCAATCTATTTTTTTTATTTGTTCCTGCAAGGTCAACAGATCTTCACGCGTGGGGGCTGTTCCATTAAAAATTAAACTTTTATTTTTTTGATCAAAAGATAAACTGTTTAAGGTAATATTCGTGGGTAAAGCATTGGCAAAATTTACTAATTTGGTTGTCCATGAATAATATTCGTTTTGGATTTTATCGGTGTTATTTATAATTTTATTAATTTTAATTATTTGTTGATTGGTTTGTGCATATTGGTCGCTGATGGAAGCCATTTGTATAGTAAGATCATCGAAATAATCTTGGAGTACTGATTGTCCACCTAGGAGCATAATACCAGTAAGACAGATGGCAAACAGCATAATTTCTAAAATATTTTTTATAAATTGAAAATGAATCATGCGTTCCAGGTAATGATTTTTTTGTGGTGGTAGTAAATTGATTCTTAGGGGGATCATAATTATTTTAAATTTTGAACAATACTTGGTAAAAAACTAAATGATATTTTTTATAAAGAATGGATTATCGGCGGCCCGTAAAGCCAAACCAATGGCGGTGGCATAGCTTAAAGGATTTTCTGGTAAGGGTTCAATGAGTTTCTTTGAAAATAAATTTTTCCAGGTATTGCCTGGTGCTACTGGTATTTTGAGCTCCGCAGAAAGTATTTCATCTAGTTTTTTGGTGGTGGCTCCTCCTCCACAAAGAATTATTCTAGTAATTTTATTGGAATTTTCAAAATGAGAGTAGTAGAAATTGAAAGAATTTTTAAGATAATTAATGAGTTGGTTGTTCATTTCAATCATTATTGACAATATTTTTTCTTTATTTTTTTCATAAACTAAACCGTGATTTTTTTTGATTTCCTCTGCTTCTTCGTAGGAGAGATGTAATTTTTGTGAAAGGGCAGTGGTAATTAATTCTCCAGAATAGGGGAGAGAAGTTGAAAATTGAATAATGTCGTGGTCAAAAACAATTAAACTTGAACGGGTGGCTCCCAAGTCCAAAATCGCTCGGGCTTCCTCGCCATAATTTTTTCTAGCAGTTATCATTGACCTGGTAAGGGCCACAGCTTCAATTTCTAGGGCGACTACACCTAATCCCAAACTTTCTAATAGATAAGTGTAGCTGTCAGCAATAGTTTTGGGAATGGCTCCGATTAGAATTTGTGTATCAGGGGAATTTTCATTGGGAATGAACTGCCATTGAAAATAATAGTCATCGGGATTGTCAAAAGGAATATGTTTTTTTGCTAAATCTAAAATATCTTCTTCAACCAATTCTTCGTCCGGTTGTTTGGTGTGTACTAATTTTATAAAACTTTTACCCTCTGGTAAACAGGCTACTACCCAAGGACTGGAGATGGGCTTTTGGTTTTTATTTCCTTTCAAAAGATGAGCAATTCTTTGTCTTACTTCCTCTGGTTTTTGCAGTTCACCATTAACAATAAGCCCTGGTGGCAAACTGGTTGATCGACAATTGATCAGTTTGTATTGAGGGGCGTTACGCCACAGAGATTCGTTTTTAAGTTGTATTAGTTTTATTGAGAGATCACCTATATCTAAGCCAAAAGCGCCTGGGAAAGGAGAGCTAAACATATTTTGCTCAAAAAATAAAATTATTTTTTAGTAAATTTAAAAATTTTGTACCAAAGTATACATGGGCATAATTACCGCTACTGCCAAACCACCTACTGCTACACCTAAGATCAAAATAATTACCGGTTCAATTATTGTGGCAAAATTTTTCATGGTTTTATCAACTTCCTGCCCATAAAATTCAGCCAATTCAGTTAAGAGTTGGTCAATTTCTCCAGTTTTTTCACCTACCATAATCATTTCAGTAACCATTGGTGGAAATAGTTTATTTTTGGTGCTTAAAATTTCTGAAAGTGGGGTACCGGATTTTAGTTTTTGAGCCGTTGCATTTAAAAATTCTCGGTAATTTAAATTAGGACAAGTTTCAGCTGTAATTTCCACTGCATTAATAATTGGTATAGTGCTTTTTAGGAGTGAGGACAAGGTTAAAGAAAAGCGTGCCAAATTGATTTTTTTGATTATTGCTCCAACAATAGGCAAATGAAGGTTTAAATTGTGAATAAAGCGTTTAAAAGGCAGCGATTTTTTAAGCATCATTATAAATAGTATAACTATTCCGATTATTGATAAAGTAGTGATAGTTAAATAGATTGGATTGCTTAAAAAGTTGGTAATTACGATTAAAATGCGAGTGGCTAAAGGTAGTTCAGCTTTAAAATCTTTAAATACTTCTAAAAGTTTAGGAAGTACAAAAAGTACCATCATTATACCAATACCGCCCATGGCGACTAAAATTACTGCTGGGTAAATCATGGCTCCCCGGATAACAGAAGTGAGTTGATAAGATTTTTGCATCTGGTTAAAAACTTGCTTTAATGAATCTTCAAGTTTTCCGGCAATTTCTCCAGCTTCAATCATTTTTACATAAATAGGAGGGAAGGCTTCTGGGTGCAGATTTAAGACCTCGCTTAGTTGTAGTCCCTTTTCTACTCCACTTTTAATATCTTCAATTATTAAGTGGAATTTTTTATTTTCAATTTCTTTACTTAAAACTTCCAAAGACTCCACCAAAGATAGACCAGCATGAATCATGGTATGCAGATGTTCAACAAAAAAGATTTTTTGAATAAAAGGAATACGGGTCAGGTGTAGACTTATCCAGTGATTAATCCTTTGCATTGTAGGGGAAGCGGGTTTTGTTTTGGCGTCGGACATAGTATTGATTTTTTTTAATTCCTAATTCACCTAATTCATCTAATTTCTAATAAAATATCAAATGACCAATTTAAAAATTTGACATTGGGAATTTTATTTGGTGAATTAGAAATTAGTAAATTTGTGAATTGATTAGTCGCGGGTAGCTCGCAGCACTTCTTCAATCGTCGTTATCCCTTGCTTAGCTTTAACTAATCCATCTTCTAGCATGGTGATCATACCAATGGAACGAGCATATTCCTTTAAAACATCAGCCGTGGCCCGTTCGTTTATTTTTTTGGTAATTTCTTTATCAATATCCATTACTTCATAAATACCGATCCGGCCTTTATATCCAGAATTGTTGCAGCGATGGCATCCTTCACCATGATAAAAAGTAATAGTGTCCAAATCTTTTTCATCTTGATTTAATTTAATATTTTGTGACAGAAATAATTTTTTTATTTTTTCGGTGCCGAAACTTTTTTGTAATTCATTGATGGCAGATTTTTCTAATTTAAATTCTTTTTTGCAGTATTCACAATTTTTTCTGACCAATCTTTGAGCAACAATAATATTGGTGGTAAAGGCTACTAAAAATGGTGGGATACCCATGTCCAATAGTCGCGGCAGAGTGGTGGGTGCATCATTGGTGTGCAAGGTGGATAAAACCAAGTGTCCGGTCATGGCTGCGTGAATGGCAATTTCAGCAGTTTCTGCGTCGCGGATTTCACCAACCATAATGATATCTGGATCTTGGCGTAAAAAGGCTCGGAGTCCAGAAGCAAAGGTAAAACCAACTTGCGGATTGATTTGGCTTTGGTTTATTCCTTTAACATGATATTCAATTGGATCCTCAATAGTGGAAATATTTACATCTGGTTGGTTTAAAATTCCTAAAAGTGAATAAAGTGTGGTGGTTTTTCCTGAACCGGTAGGTCCAGTTACCAAAACCATACCGTGTGGCTTGGCAATTGCTTCTTCTACCAATTTTTTTTGTTCTGGTAAAAATCCTAACTGTTCAAGTGATAAGGCTTTTTGTCCTTCATGCAAAAGACGCATAACAATTTTTTCACCGTCGTAAACCGGGATAATAGAAACACGAAAGGATAATTTTTCATCGGCTACCTGGATTTTAAAACGGCCATCTTGTGGTTTCATGTGTTCATCAATTTTTAAATTTGACAAAACTTTGACGCGAGCCACCAGGCCATTTTTTACAGTTTGAGGTAAAGTCATTACACTGTGCAAAATTCCGTCAATGCGATAGCGTACCTCTACTTGTTTTTCTAAAGGTTCAATGTGAATATCAGAAGCATTTTCGTAAACAGCATGTTCCAAAATATTGTTGACAATATTAATAATCGGTAATTCTTCGGCTACTTTTTTTAGGTCTCCAGTTTCAGTGTTTTCATTATTGGTTAAATTTTTAATTGATAAATCATTTTCTATATCAGTATGGTACCGTCTAATTGCTTCCTTGATATCACTAGGTGTGGTTAAAAATACTTTGGGAGTGAGGCCGGTTTTACGGCGTAAAAATTCAATTGTTTGAATATCTTGTGGATCAAGCATGGCCAAACTTATTTCGGTGTTATTTTTATCAAAAGCCACCACAGAATGGGTTTGGGCCATCGGTGCTGGTACCAAATTTAATATCTCTTTTTTAATTTCTTGATTTTTTAAAGAAACAAAAGGAACATCCATTTTAATAGCAGCTTTGGTATATAACTCTCCCTCGTCAACTGTTTTTTCTTCAAGTAGGTATTGTTCAAAGTCTTTTTTTTGTTTTTCAGCTTTTAGGCCTAAAGAACTAACTTCATCTGGGGTAATTTTGAAGTTTTCTTGTAAAAGCTCAATGAGTAATTGTTTGGGTAGCATATAAAAATAAAAACCATAAAATTAATAAATTCCCTAAGTGTATTTTATCACACTTTGTTAGTTTTGGCGATATTGACATAAAAATTATCCTATGTTAAGATAATGCCACTAAATGTTAGTACTAATTAAAAATCCTGAAGCCGTCCCGAACAGCGGGATAGGATGAAGGATCTTTCAGAGTTGAACAGCTAGGAATTACCACGGTCGGTGTGATTCCTAAGTATCCTCTTTGAAAGATTTCTTACCGCGTCTGACGCGGTTCTGAATTACCAAAAAATATGCAAAATTACGAATTATTATTTGTTTTACCGGGCACTTTGACAGAGGTTGAAGTAAAACCTTTGGTAGAAAAGGTGAAAGAAATTGTGGAAACTGGAGGTGGAAAAGAATATACAGCAGAGGATATGGGTAAAAGTCGTTTGGCCTACCCAATGAAGCATATTCGTTATGGCTATTTTCAGGTGGCTCATTTTCAGGCCGAAACTAAAGCCGTAGTAGCCATTGAAAAGAAGCTTAGATTAGTAAATAATCTTTTACGTGTTTTAATTAAAAAATACGATCCAACTAAAAAAGTACAGAAAATTACTTTTTCCGACCAAGCGGTAACAGAACAGCCAGTGGTAATTTCAGCTCCTCCAGCGGAATTAACAGAAGAAAAAGGAGCTTCTCTTAATATGCAAACTAAACCGATGGCCAAAGAAGAAAAAAGAGTTAAGAAGTCGGTTACCAAGGTTAGTTTAGATGAAATTGATAAAAAATTAGATGAAATTTTGGAGATTGATATAGATAAAGTTTGAAGTTTCCCCATAAAGGGGATCCGTCCGTTGGCGGACATAAAGTTAATAAAGTTCATAAAGTTATAAAGTAAAAAATTATTATTAACTTGAATAATATGGATTTAAATAGAGTTTCATTGTTGGGAAGGTTAGTCCGCGATCCAGAAGTGCGCACTACTACTACCGGCAAAACAGTGGCTTCGGTTACTGTGGCCACAGGTAGAGTGTGGACAGATGCCTCTGGTGTTAAGCAAGAAAAAACTGAATTTACCCCTTGTGTATTGTGGGGGAAAATTGGTGAAATTGCTGGTAAGTACTTAAGTAAGGGTCGTAGAGTATATATTGAAGGTAGATTGGAAACCCGTGATTGGGTTGGCCAGGATGGAGTAAAAAAATATAAAACTGAAGTAATTGTTGATAATTTGATTATGTTGGATGCTCCTCGCGGTACTGGTGCTCCAACTCAGAATGCTTCACCAATGTCAGCTGAACCATCAATTCCCGTAATTGATGTAGATGAAGAAATAAAAGTGGAAGATATTCCGTTTTAATAAATAATTTATGCCTTATATTAAAAAACAAGAAAAAAATAGTAAACCACAAGAACCAAAAAAATGTCACTATTGTGTAAACAATAGAATTGATGTTGATTATAAAGACGTACAAACTTTACGCAAGTTTGTTTCATCTTATTTGAAAATTGCTCCTCGCCGTCGTAGTGGTTTATGCGGTTTACATCAACGCAAAGTGGCCAATGCTATTAAGCAAGCTAGAATTGCTGGATTAATGGGGTTTGTGTCCAAATAATTACGGATATACGGATATCCTGATTTACGGATGATACAGGTAAAATAAAACACCTTTGTGAAAGCGAGGGTGTTTTTTTGGCTTAAATTAAATAAATTAGACTAGTTTACAGGGCGCAACGAAGTGAAGCCCTGTGGATAACCTGCGACTAAAATTATTTTTCAGGCAGTCGATAATTTAGTATTTTGGCTAAAACAAGCTTAAATATCAAATTACTTGACAATTAAATATTTAAACTGTAAACTTGACAACTTTTTTTGGCGGGTGTATTATTATCACACTAAAACTTCACGTTTTCCCTTAACGGGGAAAGAACGTGCGCAACTGCACACTGCTTCTCAAAGTGTCTGACTGGGCAAACGCATAAGCGTGCGTGTACTCGGAAAATCCCCACAGGATTATGCCGGGTCACCAAATACCATGCGAAAAAATTGGACACAACAATAACCACTGACAACCTCTTGAAGAGGTATTTTTTTGTTGTGAATTTTTAATTTAAAAAATTAATAATTTTAAATATTACTTTATGCCAATCTACAGACACCAAAAAATCAAGCGGGTAGAACGTAAATTTTTTACGGATTTGCGTGATGCTGTGCCTTTGCCAGATTTAATTGAACTGCAAAAGAAATCTTATGATTGGTTTTTTAAAGAAGGTGTAAAAGAATTGTTTGACGAAATTTCTCCAATAACTGATTTTACTGGTCGTGATTTGGAATTATATTTTGAGGATTATTATATTGATGAGCCCAAGTTTGACGAAGTTACTTGTCGAAGTAAAAATATTACTTATGAAGCGCCACTCAGAGTGAATGCTAAATTAGTTAATAAGCGCACTGGTAAAAGCGATCGTCAGGAAATTTATTTGGGTGATGTGCCGGTAATGACTACTCGGGGAACCTTTGTAGTAAATGGTATTGAGCGCGTGGCGGTTTCTCAACTTATTCGTTCTGCCGGGGCTTTTTTTACAGCAGAAAATGTACGTGGTCGTAAATTTTATGGCGCTAAAATTATTCCTAACCGCGGAGCTTGGATTGAAGTAGAAACTGATCAAAACAATGTTATTTGGATAAAAGTGGATCGTAAAAGAAAAGTGGCAGCCACTTCACTGCTGCGTGCTTTTGGTATGGGTGAAAATGAAGATATTATTAAGGCTTTTAAAGATGTTAACAATCATCCTAATATAGATTTTGTAGAGGCAACCATTAAGAAAGACGCGGCCAAGAACGAAGAAGATGGTTTGATTGAGGTTTATCGAAGAATTCGTCCGGGTGATTTAGCTACGGCTGACAATGCCAAAAGTTTAATTCATGCCATGTTTTTTAATTTTGATCGTTATGATTTGGGTCGTGTTGGTGTTTATAAATTCAATACCAAATTTCAACAAAATTTAGTTGATAAGGATTATGATAATAAAGAAAATCGTGTTTTGTCCGCGGAAAAATTGTTATTAGTTTTAAAAGAAGTGGTGCGCTTGAATGTAACTCAAGAAGAACCGGATGATATTGATCACTTGGGTAATCGTCGGGTGCGTGCGGTTGGTGAATTGGTACAAAATAGATTTCGTGTGGGTTTGGCCAGAATGGAACGTATTATTAAAGACCGGATGAGTACTATGGAGTTGGATACTTTAACTCCAAATAAATTGATTAATGCTCGTCCAGTAATTGGTGCGGTGCAAGAATTTTTCATGAGTTCTCAATTATCACAGTTCATGGATCAGATTAATCCTTTAGCAGAACTTGAACATAAACGCAGAATTAGTGCTTTGGGTCCTGGTGGACTTTCTCGCGATCGTGCTGGTTTTGAAGTGCGTGATGTACATACTACTCACTATGGCAGAATTTGTCCGATTGCTACTCCTGAAGGACCAAACATTGGTTTGGTGGGCCATTTAGCTAGTTTTGCTAAAGTTAATGATTTTGGTTTTATTGAAACGCCTTATCGAAAAGTGGTGCGTGAGGTGACCAATGAAGAAAAATTTACTGAAGGAGAAATGGCAGGAATGGAAGTGAAAGGAATTGTTAAAATAGGTGAAAAAATTACTGCGGAAATTGCTAAAAAATTAGCAAAAGAAAAAGATTTGTCCAAAATAGTTATTAAGTCAAGGGTGACCAATGAGATTGTATATTTGAATTCTTTTCAAGAAGAAAGAGTAGTGACTGCTTCTGCTAACACCCCAGTAGATAAAGATGGTTGTTTTACTGTTAAAAAAGCCGCTGTCCGTAATCATGGTGAACCAACAGTAATGGAAGTAGAAAAAATTGATTATCTAGATGTGGCTTCTAACCAAATTTTAAGCATTGCCACCAGTTTAATTCCTTTTCTAGAACATGATGATGCTACCCGTGCTCTTATGGGTACCAACATGCAACGTCAATCAGTTCCTTGTATTCGTCCTGAAGCCCCACTGGTAGGTACTGGTGTGGAAAGAAAAGCTGCAGAAAATTCTGGACATATTTTTATGGCAGAGGATGATGGTGAAATTACTTATGTGGATGGGGCCAGAATAGAGTTGACTACTAAAAAAGGTAAAGTGGTGTCTCATAATTTAAATAAATTTGTACGTTCCAATGCTTCTTCTTGTATTAATCAAATGTCTTTAGTAGATTTGGGACAAAAAGTTAGTAAAAATCAACCTTTGTGCGATGGGCCAGCCAGCGATGGTGGTGAATTGGCATTGGGTCAGAATGTGCTAGTAGCTTATATGGTGTGGGACGGATTTAATTATGAAGATGCGGTAATAATTTCTGAACGTTTAGTACATGATGATCGTTATACTTCTATTCATATTGAAGATTACACAACTGATGTTCGTGAAACTAAGTTGGGACCAGAAGTAGTAACCTCTGATATCCCTAATGTTTCTGAAGAAAAATTAAAAAATTTGGATTCAGAAGGAATTGTGCGTATTGGTGCTGAAGTTCATTCAGGGGACATTTTGGTAGGTAAGATTACTCCTAAAGGTGAAACTGAACTTTCTCCAGAAGAAAGATTACTTAGAGCTATCTTTGGAGAAAAGGCTAGAGATGTACGTGATTCGTCATTATATTTGGAACATGGAGAACATGGTAAAGTAATTGATATTAAACTTTTTTCTGCGGAAAATGGAGATAAGTTGCAACCAGGAGTAATTAAACAAGTGCAAGTGACAGTGGCTGATATGAGAAAAATACAGGTGGGTGATAAAGTTGCCGGTCGTCATGGTAATAAAGGTGTAATTTCTAAAGTTGTACCAATGGAAGATATGCCATTTTTGGATGATGGTACTCCGGTTGATATTATTCTTTCTCCACTCGGCGTTATTTCTCGTATGAATTTGGGGCAGTTATTAGAAACCCACTTGGGATTAGCGGCCAATGCTTTGGGTTATCGAGCGGCCACTCCAGTATTAAATGGTATTAATGAAGGACAAATTAAAGAAGAGTTGGAAAAAGCTGGATTTCCTGCATCAGGTCAGTTACAACTTTGTGATGGCAGAACTGGAGAACCATTTGATCAGGAAACTACAGTGGGTTATAACTATATTTTAAAATTAAACCACATGGTGGAAGATAAAATTCACCAACGTTCTATTGGTCCTTATAGTTTGATTACGCAACAACCTTTGGGTGGAAAGGCTCAGTTTGGTGGACAGAGATTTGGAGAAATGGAAGTTTGGGCTTTGGAAGCTTATGGCGCGGCTCATACTTTACAGGAAATTTTAACTATTAAGTCTGATGATGTGCCAGGCCGTTCTAAGGCTTATGAGGCAATTATTAAAGGTGAACCAATCACCCGTGTGAATTTACCAGAATCATTTAATGTGTTAGTTAGAGAATTGAAAGGTTTGTGTTTAGATGTGGAAGTGTTATCAAGGGCTGACAATGGACAATTTTTACCAGCTGCTGAAGTTAAAGCTCAAAGACAATCAAATGAAGAAAGGCCGATTGAAAAAATTGAAAGAAAAGAAGAAGCAAAAATTTAGCTTATAGCTGTTAGCTTTCAGAAGTGTAAAATTATCTAATACCTAATATCTAATACTTAAAAATATGATAACACGCGATTCTGTTCATTCCATGGATTTTGATGCATTGCGTTTGAAGGTAGCTTCACCCGAAATTATCAAAAAATGGTCGCATGGCGAAGTAAATAAGCCAGAGACCATTAATTATCGTACGCAAAAACCGGAAAAGGGCGGTTTGTTTGCCGAAGAAATTTTTGGGCCAACCAAAGATTGGGAATGCTATTGTGGCAAATATAAAAAGATTCGTTATAAAGGAATTGTTTGCGATAAGTGTGGAGTAGAGGTAACTCATTCATTGGTTCGTCGTGAACGTATGGGGCATATTGAGTTAGCAGCTCCAGTTTCGCATATTTGGTTTTTACGTTCTATTCCTTCAAAAATTGGTTTGGTTTTGGATTTATCTATTCAGTCGTTGGAAAAAATAATTTATTTTGCTTCTTTTATTGTGGTTAAAGTAAATGAGGAAGCTAAAAAAGAAACTCATGAATTATTGCGCCAGGAATATAAATCAAAAAAGAAACAGCTTGAAAAAGAAGCTGAAACTAAAATAGCCGAAGCTAATCAAAATAAAGTTGGCAGAAAGGAACTGGATGAAATTCCTAAAGAAAGAGATAGAAAACTGGATGAGTTGGAAAAAGATTTTTCCGAAGCTGAAGCAGAATTGAAAGAAATTCAAGTAATGAAGTTGTTGTCCGAAAATCATTATCAAGATTTGTCTTTACGGTTTGGTCATTTATTTGATGCGGAAATTGGTGCTGGTGCTATTCATAATTTATTGGCTAAATTAAATTTGGGAGAAACCATTAAAAATTTAGAAGCAGAAATGATTCAAAGCAAAGGTGCCAGACGTGAACGGCTGGTTAGAAGAATAAAATTACTTAAAAGTTTGGATAAAAATAGTATTCGTCCGGAATGGATGGTTTTAACTTGTATTCCGGTTGTGCCACCGGATTTACGGCCAATGGTAGCTCTTGATGGTGGACGTTTTGCCACTTCCGACCTTAATGATTTATATCGCCGGGTAATCAATCGTAATAATCGTTTAAAAAGATTAATTGAGCTTAATGCTCCAGAAGTTATTTGTCGCAATGAAAAAAGAATGTTGCAAGAAGCAGTTGATGCTTTGATTGATAATAATGCTCGTGCTGCCAAAACTGTTACCGCTTCTACTGGTCAAAAACGTCAGTTGCGTTCTTTAGCAGATATTTTAAAGGGCAAGCAAGGTCGTTTTCGTCAAAATTTGTTGGGCAAGCGGGTGGATTATTCTGGCCGTAGTGTAATTGTGGTTGGACCTAAATTAAATATTGATCAATGCGGTATTCCTAAACGCATGGCTTTGGAATTATTTAAACCATTTGTCATGGCGCAAATCATTAAACGTGAATTAGCGCATAATGTGAGAAGTGCTTCTCGTTTTATTGAAAGCAATGCTCCAGAGGTTTGGGATATTTTGGAAGAATTAACCAAAAAAACTCGGGTACTATTAAATCGTGCTCCTACTTTGCATCGTTTGGGTATTCAAGCTTTCCGTCCATTATTAGTAGAAGGCAAAGCAATTAATTTGCATCCTTTGGTTTGTGTGGCTTTTAATGCGGATTTTGATGGAGATCAAATGGCTGTTCATTTACCTTTAACTGAAGAGGCTAAATGGGAAGCAGAAAATATCATGGCCGCAGAAAAGAATTTGTTAAAACCAGCCACTGGCGCCCCGGTAATCACTCCTCAACAGGATATTGCTTTAGGTTGTTATTATTTAACCAAATATCTTGAGGATGATAAGGCAGAAGTAAAAAAGTTTTTCTCCAATATTACTGAAGCTAAGTTTGCTTATAAAACACGCCGGATTACTTTGAAGGAAAGAATAAAAGTGCGTTTTGATGATCTGACTAAGTTTGGAGATAATTCTGCAAATTTGGTGGAAACTTCTATTGGCAGAGTTTTGTTTAATGAAATTTTTCCTGATCGTATTCCTTATTTTAATGAGTCAATTACTAAAAAGCATTTGGGTCAAATCATTAAATTAATGCTAGAACTTTATGGTCAAGAAAAAACTGCTCATATTTTGGATGATATTAAAAATTTAGGTTATAAATATGTAACCAAGTCCGGTTATTCATTAGGTATGGATAACTTTGGAAAAATTGAAGAAAAGAAAGCCTTGTTGGTGGAAGGTGAAAATAGTATTGAACTTTTGAATCAGCAATATCAAGAAGGTTTGTTGACTGATGCTGAACGTCATGCCAAAGTTTTGGAAATTTGGACTGATATTAAGGACCGGGTAGTTTCTTATAACAAAAAGGCTTTAAATAGAGATGGATCAGTATTTGCGATGATTGATTCTGGTGCTCGTGGTTCTTGGGGACAGTTGGGTCAGGTAATTGGTATGAAAGGCTTGGTGGCCTCACCTTCTGGAGAAATTATTGAATTGCCAGTGAAAGGAAATTTTAAAGAAGGTTTTGATGTATTGGAATTTTTTATCTCTTCACATGGTACTAGAAAAGGTTTATCAGACACAGCTCTTCGTACTGCTAATGCCGGTTATCTTACTCGTCGTTTGGTGGATGTGGCTCAAGATGTGGTAGTTTTGGAAGAAGATTGTGGCGATGCAATTGGTGAAATATTTACCAAAGAACAGTCAGAGGAAATGGGTGAGAAGTTGTCAGAACGGGTGATGGGACGTTTTGTTTTGGAAGATGTGACAATTGGCAGTAAAACTGTGGTTAAAGCTGGCGAAGCTATTACTGAAGCAATTTGTCGTGAAATTGAAAAAGGTGTAGTGGACCGGGTTCACGTGCGTTCAGTTTTGCAGTGCAAACTACCTAAAGGTGTTTGTCAAAAATGTTATGGTTTTGATTTAAGCAACAATGATGTAGTGAAAAAAGGTGTGGCTACAGGAATTATCGCCGCTCAATCAATTGGTGAACCTGGTACTCAGTTAACCATGCGTACTTTTCATCTTGGTGGTGTGGCTGGTGGCGGAGATATTACTCAAGGTTTACCTCGAGTAGAAGAATTATTTGAAGCACGCTGTCCTAAGCGTAAAGCAGTTTTGTCCGAAGTAAAAGGTACCGTGGAAATTGAAGAAGCTGAAGGCAAAATAATTACCGGACCTACTGGTCGTAAAATTTTTGAAGGTCGTCGTGGACAAAAAATTATTAAAGTTAATTTTGAAGGAGTGGATGAATTAAAGGTTAAAGTACGCGCTGAAGATGAAGTAAAAGTGACTGATGGCGAAAAAGTAAAAGAAGATGATGTGCTCTTGGTGCGTGGTACTTCAGGTGAAGAAATTAAAGCTAAATATAGTGGCACAGTTAGTCGTGATGGCAAGAATTTGATTTTAACTTATGAAGGTCGTCATACTAAAGAATATATTATCACGCTTGGTTATAAATTGTGGGTGAAGACCGGAGACGAAGTGCAAAAAGGTGACCAGTTGACTGAAGGCGCCGTAGATTTACAAGAATTGTATGAATTGAAAGGCCGAGAGTCAGTACAGACCTATGTGCTTAAAGAAATTCAGGAAATTTATGCATCACAAGGTCAGCGTCTTAATGATAAACATGTAGAAGTAATTATTAAACAAATGTTTTCTCGGGTGTATGTAGAAGATTCAGGAGATACAGAATTACTTCCTGGTGAAATAGTGGAAAAAACTCAATTAATCTTGGCCAATATTCAGGCTAAAAAAGAGGGCAAAAATTTAGCTGTTGGTCGTGAATTATTTTTGGGTGTTTCCAAAGTATCATTGTCTACTCAAAGTTTTTTATCCGCTGCTTCTTTCCAAGAAACTGCCCGTGTGTTAATCAATGCTGCCATTACTGGTAAGATTGATTATTTGGAAGGTTTGAAAGAAAATGTAATTATCGGACGCCGTATTCCTGCAGGAACTGGGTTTCAAGACTAACGGCGAAAGATTAAAAAATCAGAAAATCAGAAAATTAGAAGATTAAAAAATTCTCCGTGAAAGCGGAGGATTTTTTGTGTTTTTTTAATTTTTTTTCACCAGATTTTTTATTTCCAGAATATTATTTATTAAAAAATCTGGTTTAGCTTTGGCCAAAATTTTTCTAGGTTGAAATCCCCAGGTGGCGGCAATAGTTATAACTCCTGCCAATTTTCCTGCTTCAACATCACCAGTAGTATCACCAATATAAAAAGTCTTTTTTTTATTTAAATTAAAATTTTTAACCAGTAATGAGATAGCTTCGCTTTTGTGGTAAACATTTCCCATAGTTTTGGTAATCAAATTGGCAAAACCGGATTTTTTAATTTCTGGTAAAAGTTTTGATATTGGGTCTGAGCTTAAAATGAATATTTTATAGTCTTTTTGATGCAGAAAATTAATAATTTTTATTACCCCTGGATAAAGTTCTGGTTCACCTGCTTCATGGATATATTTTTCATATAAAATATCCTGTGCTTCTTTTTTAAAGTCTGGAAAATATTTATTCCAGAATTTCATATAGGGCAAAGTAAAGTTATTTCTAACTTCTACTTCTGGCAAAGGTTTGCGTCCTAAGTCAATAAAAATTTTATTGCAAACTATTAAAAAAAGGTGAAAGTTATCACTTAAAGTTCCCGACCAGTCAAAAATAAAGGCTTTGTTTTTCATAATTATCAACTGAAATCATTATTTGTATTTGTCGATTATATATTATTTCTTAATAAGAGTACAGTTAATTTGTATAATTTTTTAATTTAAAAAATCCTCCTTCAATTTTTCTCGACATAGATCGAGATAAAATATTTAAGGAGGATTTTTGTATCACACCAGTTCCCCTGAATTATCAAAATTTAATAATTCGGGGGAGGGACGGAACTGGTGGGGAAGGAGCAGTTGTGTTCGAGAGGTGGGTTGGATTAGGACGCGGTGACGACGTAGGAGTCGAAGTGCGCGACGAGGGCCGCGAACTCCTGGTCCTTCAGGTTCGGGAAGAACGCTTTGTGCTGGCGCGCCAGCACCTTGAGATCTTTCTCGTAGATGGTCACGTCGCCCTGGCGATGGTCCAGTCGCCACCTCTTCCGGGTGGCAACGCCACCCTTGTCCTCGTTGGTGCCGCACCTGCGGCAGAACCCCATGTGGACCATGCCCACCAGGCCATCGCCCTGGTGGCGGAAGATCTCGGCGCCCTTCATAGGGAGCGCTTCCACTTCCACTCGTTCATTGGGCAAAAGGATGGTGCGCAGGAACGCAGCGAGACGGAACTCGGGGGTGAGGTATTCCATAGCAAACCTCGATGTGGTGTTGTGACACGCTGTAACAACAGCAAGTTTATCTAATCATGATATATGTATATTGTCAATTTTGAAGGGGTTGATTTTTTTCTAAAATCATATAACATATAACATATAACTTTATAACTTTTAACCTTATAACTTAGAACTCTTATGTCTGGACACTCAAAATGGCACAACATTCAAGCTAAAAAGGGTAAGGCGGATAAAACACGTAGTAATGTTTTTACCAAATTGGCACGGTTAATTACTGTGTCGGTGCGAGAGGGCGGCGGAGATCCGGTTATGAATTTTTCTTTGCGTTTGGCAATAGATAGAGCCAAGGAAGCCAATATGCCTAAGGATAATATTGATCGAGCGATTAAAAAAGGTTCGGGGGAATTGAATGATGGCACACAGATTGAGGAGATTATGTATGAAGGTTTTGGCCCAGCTGGTGTAGCTTTTTTAGTGGATGCTTTAACTGATAATAAAAATCGTACAGTTTCAGAAGTTAAAAATGTGTTTGTTAAGCATGGAGGAAATGTAGGCAGTGCTGGAGCAGTAAAGTGGATGTTTAATCGATTGGGTGTAGTGAGATTAGGTGAAAGTGAAAAGGAAAAGGTAAAAAGTAAAATGGGTGATTTTGAATTGGAATTGATGGATGCAGGTATAGAAGATATGGCTGATTCAGAATTTGGTTTGGAAATAAAATGTCCAGTAGACAAGTTTCAGAAAGTAATGGAAGTTATTAAAAAATATAATTTACAACCGGAAACCAATGGTTTGGAATGGGTGGCTAAGGAGACGGTTGAATTGAACGAAGCAGATTCTAACAAAGTTCAAAATCTTTATGAGTCTTTGGATGAAATGGATGATGTGAGAGAAGTGTATACGAACGAAGCCTAAAATAATTTTCAAGATACAAGAAACAAGATACAAATTTGTATCCTTGTATCCTTGTGTCCTTTTATTATGAATAAAAAAAATAATAATGAAATTATCCTTGGTATTGATCCTGGCTTCGGCCGCATCGGTTTTGGTGTTATTGAAAAAAGAAATAATGAATGGCAGGCAGTCTGTTATGGTTGTATTGAAACTAATGCCAAAAATTGTTTTGTTGACCGTTTAGAGGAAATGCACAAAGAATTATTATATTTAATAAAAAAATATCAGCCTCAGGTGGCAGTAGTGGAGGATTTGTTTTTTGCTAAAAATGTTAAAACTGCTATTAAGGTTAGCCAAGCCAGGGGGGTGATTCTTTTAACACTCAAGCAGGCAGAGATTAAAATTATTGAAGTTACCCCATTGCAAATGAAGCAGGCAATAACTGGCTATGGTCGGGCAGAAAAGAACCAAGTGCAAAAAATGGTAAAATTAGAACTTAAAATAAAGAAAAATATTAAGCCAGATGATGCGGCCGATGCTTTGGCTTTGGCAATTACTGGCATTGCTATTAGAAAAAGTTATTGAATTTTTTATTGTAGATGGTTTGTTGCTGAGAATAGTGATTAGAAGGATTTTGTTGTTCTGCGTGTAGGTATTGTGGGTTTTGGGTTTGTTATTTTTAGTTATTTTTAGTATAATAATCTTAATCTTAGTCTTAACCTTAATTTTATGATTAATTTAGCAATCAATGGATTTGGGAGAATTGGTAGACACGCTTTTAAAGTCGCATATGACAACAAAAATATCAAAATTGTCGGCATAAATGATCTAACTGATACTAAAACTTTAGCTCATCTTTTACAGTATGATACTTCTTATGGCAAATATAAATATGAAGTAAGTTATGATGAAAAAAATATTATTATTAAAAATAAAAAAGTACCAGTGTTTGCAGAAAAAGACCCAACATTATTGCCGTGGGGAAAATTAAAAGTAGATGTGGTATTGGAATGTACTGGCCGTTTTACCGATAAAGTTGGTGCTGAACAACATTTAAAAGCTGGTGCTAAAAAAGTTATTATTTCCGCTCCGGCCAAAGGTGGTGGTGTGCCAACTTATGTGCGGGGAGTTAATTGTGGAAAAGTTGGTCAAGAAAAATCTTTGGTAATTAATAATGCTTCCTGCACTACCAATTGTATTGGTCCGGTCATGGCAGTTTTGCAAGAAAAATTTGGCATAGAAAAAGCCTTGATGAGTACAGTTCATGGTTATACTGCTGATCAAAATTTACAAGATGGTCCTCACAAAGATTTGCGTCGCGCTCGGGCAGCTGCTTGCAATATTATACCCACCACCACAGGGGCGGCCAAAGCGGTTGGTGAAGCGATTACGTCTTTGCAGGGAATTTTTGATGGTGTGGCTTTTCGCGTGCCAGTGCCAACAGTTTCACTTTCCGATATTACTGCTATTCTAAAAAAGAATGTGACTAAAGAAGAAATAAATAAAGTTTTAATTGAAGCTTCAAAAACAAAAAGATTTGAAGGTGTTTTGGCGGTTACCACCGAGCCTCTGGTTTCTTCTGATTTTATGTCCAATTCCAATTCGTCAATCGTTGATTTGAGTTTAACAAATGTAGTGGGTGGTAATATGGTGAAAGTTGTGGCTTGGTATGATAACGAGTTTGGGTATGCACATCGGTTGGTAGAAATGGCGGTGCTTTTCGCATAAAATATTATGAAACTTAAAACCCTTAAACAAATAAAAAACCTAAAAAATAAACGCGTCCTCGTGAGGGTGGATTTTAATGTGCCGGTTAAAGATGGAAAAATTATTGATGATGAACGAATTAAAGTGTCTGTTCCAGCAATTGAATACTTGCTTAAGAAAAAAGCTAAAGTAATTTTATTAACTCATCTGGGTCGTCCAGCTGGTTATAATGGCAAGGGTAAAAGCGGGTATGATAAGGGGTTATCATTATCGCCTGTTGTAAAAAAATTGGAAGAATTGATGAATAAAAAAATTAAGTTAATTTCCAATTTCCAAATTTCTCCCGCCACAGCGGGATCCCGACTTCATAGCGGGACAATTTCCAATCAATTACAAATTTCAAATTATTTTGAATGGGCTGGAGAAGAAATTGATAAAATGAAAATAGGAGAGACTGTTATACTGGAGAACACTCGTTTTTTTCCCGACGAAGCTAAAGAAATTAAAAGTTTGAGTAAAGAATACGCAAAGTTGGGTGATATTTTTATTTTAGATGGTTTTGCTGTGGCTCATCGGGCGGCGGCATCAGTCTCGGGTGTGGCCAAGTACTTACCTAGTTATGCTGGGTTATTATTAGAAAAAGAAATAAATGGTTTAAACAAAGTAATGGTAAAACCAAAAAAACCTTTCGTGGTAGTTTTAGGTGGAATAAAAATGGAAACCAAAATTCCAGTTTTAAAAAAATTATTACCAAAAGCCGATCATATATTAGTTGGCGGTGGCTTAGTAAATACTTATTTGTGGGCCAAGGGTTACAAAGTTGGTAAGTCATTAATAGATAAAGAATACAAAAAAGAAGCGTTATCTTTGTTTAAAAATAAGAAAGTAGTGTTGCCAGTTGATTTAGTGGTAGGAACACAGAATGGTAAGAGTGTTAGAGTGGTTCAGCTGAATGGAAAGGGATCTCTCGCTACGCTCGGGATTACGGAAGCGATATACGACATTGGTCCAGAGACCATTCGTCTTTACGCTAAATATATAAAAAGTGCTAAAACATTAGTTTGGAATGGCGCTATGGGTTATTTTGAGCAAAGGCCTTATGATACCGGTACACTCTCCGTAGCGCGTCTAGTTGCGTCACGTTCACGTGGGTCTGCTTTTGGCATAATTGGCGGGGGCGAAACTTTAGAGGCTATGGAACATGTGAAAATGACCGAGTTTGTGGACTTGGTATCTACTGGTGGAGGAGCGATGCTTGAATATTTAGCAGGAAACAAATTGCCGGGGTTGAAGGCCTTGACACGAAAGTAGTTTTATTTTTGTTGATTTTGTGGTATAATATTAAATAATAATTAATAAAATAAAATAC
>CAILTG010000037.1 GCA_903837125.1 Candidatus Magasanikiibacteriota bacterium
CTAAAACACAAAGGAATAGACGGGGACCCGCACAAGTGGTGGAGCATGTGGTTTAATTCGATACTACACGTAGAACCTTACCAAGGCTTGACATCTAGCTGCACGCTTTAGGAAACTAGAGCTCTTTCGAAGGTGCTAGATAGGTGCTGCATGGTTGCCGTCAGCTCGTGCCGTGAGGTGTACCGTTAAGTCGGGTAACGAGCGCAACCCCTATGCTATGTTAAATGTACATCGCATACTGCCTACGCAAGTAGGAGGAAGGTGGGGACGACGTCAAATCAGCATGGCTCTTACGTCCTGGGCTACACGCATGATACAATGGCCGGTACAAAGGGTTGTCAACTCGCAAGAGGGAACTAATCCCAAAAAATCGGCCTCAGTTCAGATTGAAGGCTGCAACTCGCCTTCATGAAGTTGGATTCGCTAGTAAACGCGCATCAGCCACGGCGCGTTGAATACGTTCTCGGGTCTTGTACTCACCGCCCGTCACACCACGAAAGTCTGTCAAACCCCAAGTCCCAACCTAGTTGGGATAAAGGTGGGGCCGATGATCAGGGTGAAGTCGTAACAAGGCATCCGTAGCGGAAGCTGTGGATGGATCACCTCCTTTCTGGAGATACTTCCCGCGAAAGCGGGACGATACTCAAGTTACGATTTTGATTCTTTTCTGAATCAAGATCAGTTCATTATTTCTCATGAGACAAGTAAATAGTGAGCAAAGTAGGCATTTAGGTTTCTTGTCACATTTTTACAGTGAAGTAAATAATAGTTGGTAAAAAAATAAATAAGTCACCCCAAAAGGGTGATTTTTGATATTGACAAAACGGCAAAAATGTGGTACAATAAACACGTTAATTAACTAATTTTTCTTTATGTCAGCAGAAGCATTATCACCACAAAATTTTGAGGGAATGACGGATTCAAGTCGTAAAAAATATAAAATTACAGAAGGTAAAGCTATGCCTACGGGTTTTTACGAAGGTAAAGATATGGGTGAAGTTGATCCAAATGAAATAGAATATAAACGTGGAGAAAGAGTTGCAGGATTTGGCCGATCAGAAAGAGAAAATGCAGCTGGTTTAATTGTTGACATTTGTCAGCAAGAAGGTGCATGGGTTGGTTTAACCGTTGGTAAGTTAGGAGAATTAGAGGATAGTCTTAATGCTGATACAAGAAAACTTTGGGATGAAGCTGAAAGAAAAAATGGCCATCCAGGAGGTCAGCTTGAGCCAGGCACTCCTCGCACTATGTATAGTGGCGTGCTATTGGGATTAAAGGAATTGGCTGGAGAAAAATTTGTAACTTTGTCGGGAAGTGTGGAAGATGAAGATACAGTTGTTACACCAACAAAGAAATTTGTAGATCATATTGTTCAATGGCAGAAACATCAGAAACATCAGAAAGATCGAATGACCACCTAGGGTTTCTAATTATAAAATAAAACTCCCCAAAAGGGAGTTTTTAAAATTTCTAATTACTAATAACTAATTTCTAATCAAATACAATTGTTTAATGACTAATTTTAGCATTTATTATTTGGTATTGATTAGACATTAGAAATTAGATATTTGTTATTAAAAACAGTCTCTTGACTCTCTCCTTTCTTCCCGCTATAATTCTATCACAAAACTATTTAATCTTCTAATTATTTTATTTATGTCTTCACTAGACCATTTAATAGATTTAGCTAAAAGAACTGGGGATCGGCTGATTGTTCATGACCCAATTGAAGGTCGTGATGTGGTGATTATGGACGTTCAAGAATATGAGAACATGGTAATTGAAAAAGAAAATATCCGTCATGATGTTCGGAGCATGTCTAGCCGACAAATGTTGGATCAAATTAATCGCGATATTGCTGTTTGGCGTGCTAACAAACAAATGGAAGAACAGTGGGGGAGAGAAGAAATGTTAGAAAAAGAAGCTGAGGAACAGGGTCCATTTGATCCATTTTCAGAAACAGATTTTCATGTACCAGAATGGCATAGTGCGGGGAGTGTTTTGCACGATAGAATTAAGAATGAAGAATTAAGAATTAAGAATAACGAATTGAGTGATTGGGACAGCGAAGATGAAGAAAAAATAGTTGCTCCTAATTTTGTTGAATCAGATAAATTGGTAATTCCAGATTTTGATGATGAAGATGAGGAAGAAGATGTAGGACCACGCCACGGCGCGGTCGTGGAAGATTTCAAAATGCCTTGGGATGTTGAGGAAGAAAAAGAAGAAAAAAAACCAATCAGAAGAATAGAGCATCAAGATTATTTTGCCGATGGGGGAAATTTAAAAGAAGAAAAGTTGCCAGACAGTGACGAGCCAGTGTTTTATGAAGAACCAGTGTAGGTGAGTTAAAAGTTCATAAAGTTCATAAAGTTGTGAAAAAGACCGCCGATTGGCGGTTTTTGGTACTTTATAACTTTATAAACTTTATAACTTTAAAAATTCTCACCGTTTGTCCCCAGTTTGCTCCCTTGACTAATTCTAGCTATTGATATATAATCACGGACGTCTATTTTCGGCTTTATTTTAAGTATAAAGCTGGACATTTTTATAGTATTTTTTATAAATAATTCTGTGTTTTAAAAGACACAGTCAAAAAGCCGCTGGATCAACAAATCCTTCCCGACCACTCGGGGTGGTGCGGCAAGATTAATTTGTATGGCGGAATTTTCCCGTACAAAACCACACGTAAATGTGGGAACCATTGGCCACGTAGACCATGGTAAAACAACTTTAACAGCTGCTATTTTGGCAGTTGCTAGCGCTCATGGTTTTATCGCTTCAGCTAAAAAAGTCGATGAAATTGATAACGCTCCTGAAGAAAAGGCTCGTGGTATTACTATTAATACTGCACACGTTGAGTATGAATCAGAAAAGCGTCATTATGCCCATGTAGATTGTCCTGGCCATGCTGATTATGTTAAAAACATGATTACTGGTGCCGCTCAAATGGATGGTGCTATTTTGGTTGTTTCTGCTGCCGATGGTCCAATGCCACAGACTCGCGAACATATTTTGTTAGCTCGTCAGGTAGGTGTGCCTTACATTGTGGTTTTCTTAAATAAAGTTGATCAAGTAACTGATCCAGAATTAATTGACTTGGTAGAAGCCGAAGTTCGTGATCTATTAAAGAAATATGAATTTCCTGGTGACACTACACCAATTATTCGCGGTTCAGCTTTAAAGGCTTTGGAAAATCCAACTGATGAAGCAGCAGCCAAACCAATTTTGGATTTGTTAAAAACTTTAGATGATTTTATTCCTGAGCCAGTTCGTGATTTAGATAAACCATTTTTAATGCCAATTGAAGATGTGTTTTCAATTGAAGGTCGCGGTACAGTAGTTACTGGTAGAATTGAAAGAGGTATAGCAAAAGTTGGTGATGAAATTTCTATTGTAGGTATTAAAGATACTCAAAAGACCACTGTTACTGGAGTAGAAATGTTTAACAAAACTTTGCAACAAGGACAGGCTGGAGACAATGCAGGAATTCTTCTTCGTGGTACTAAAAAAGAAGATGTAGAAAGAGGTATGGTCTTGGCTAAAATTGGTAGTATTACTCCACATACAGAGTTTGAAGCAGAAGTTTACACTTTAACTAAAGAAGAAGGTGGCCGTCATAAACCATTTTTTAATGGTTATAAGCCACAGTTTTATATTCGTACTACCGACGTAACTGGTGAAGTTACTTTGCCACCAGGCACAGAAATGGTAATGCCAGGTGATACAATTAATTTGAAGATCAAATTAATTACTCCAGTAGCTATGGAAGAAAAAATGCGTTTTGCTATCCGTGAAGGTGGTAAGACCGTTGGTGCCGGAGCAGTAACTAAAATACTTATTTAATAAAAAAAGTCCCGTCCCGCCCCGCATTTGCGGGGCGGGGCGGGACTTTGCTCTTTAATTTTTCCCCGATTAAATCGGGGCGTTCATTCAATACTATTATGCCTACTACAAAACATCAAGATCCAAAAAGTACAGTTCAAGTTTCAGAGGATAAACCAGATCCAAAAGATCAAGGTCCAAAAGTGAGAATTAGAATTAGATCTTACGATAATAAAATTATTGATAAGGCCTGCAAAACGATTATTGATACAGCTGAAAGAAATGACGCTAAGGTAGTTGGACCAGTACCTTTGCCAACTGAAAAAAATAAGTTTAGTGTTAACCGTTCTACTTTTGTTCACAAAACTGCTTCTGAACAATACGAAATTCGCACTCATAAGAGACTTATTGATATTTATAATCTTTCTCCTAAGGCTGTGGACGCTTTAATGAATTTGAATTTACCAAGTGGAGTAGATGTGGAAATCAAGATGAGTTAACTTGTGGATATAGGTCACTTGACACAATATTAGTTTTATTGTAGAATATTGCCAGTATTAAAAAGCATTAATTCAAGCCAATTAAGATCCGTTGAAAAGGCGGAAAACAATTGTGCAAGAAAAGAAGCTTTATAGAGGTGAAACATTAAAATTTTTATAAATTAGCCATTTTATGGAGGATAAAAAGGCTGGAATGGTCCATTAATTTTTTTACATAAATTATACAAATACGAACAAAGTATTTGTTTGTGAAAAAGTTGTTGAACCATTCTGGTTTTTGTTTATAAGGGATTCAAATTAGTGTTATTAGTGTTGTATATTAGTGGACTATGAAATTTTTACTTGGTACAAAACAAAACATGACACAGGTTTTTAAAGATGATGGTACGGTAGTTCCGGTGACTAGGTTAATTGCCGGTCCTTGCATAATTACTCAAGTTAAAGTTAAAGAAAAAGATGGTGTTGAAGCTGTGCAGATAGGTTTTGGTAGTCAGAAAGTTTTTAGAGTGAAAAAACCGCAATTAGGCCATTTAAAAAATTTAGGAGATGGTACTACTGTGGTAAAAGTTTTGCGTGATTTTATCACTTCTCAAAAAGAATTGAAAAGAGGCGATGTAATTACTGTAAAGAACTTTGTTGCTGGAGAAAAAGTACAAGTAGTAGGCACCTCCAAAGGAAAAGGTTTCCAAGGTGTGGTAAAGAGACATCATTTTCATGGTGGCAAAAAGACTCATGGTGGCAAAGATCAGGAAAGAATGCCAGGTTCAATTGGTGCCGGTGGTGTGCAACGCGTGTTTAAAGGAATGAGAATGGGAGGACATATGGGATTGGATCGAGTTACTGTTAAAAATTTGGAAGTGATTAAAGTTGATACAGAAACAAATGAATTGTTTTTAAAGGGTGCTGTTCCAGGGGGTAGAGGAGCTTTGCTCTTAATTTCTACCAGTCAAGGAGAAATTGAAGTAGAAAAAATGCCAGAGAGTAAAGAACAACCAGTAATAATCAACGAACAACCAGCAGTTAACAATGAACAAATAAATCCAGCAGATGTTGTTCAGAGTTAAAAATTATAAATAAGCAAAAAAGTTTTTATTAAAATATGGTAAAAGAGTTAGAAAAGAAAAATTTAAGTGTTAAGGTTTATAATCAGGAAGGAAAAGAAAGTGGAGAGCTCAATTTAAATGAGAAAATTTTTGGAATTAAACCAAAGGAGAGCGTAGTACATCAGGTTTATGTGTCTATTTGTGCTAATCTTCGTGAACCTTGGGCTGACACCAAAAATAAAGGTGAAGTACGTGGTGGTGGTAGAAAGCCTTGGAAACAGAAAGGTACCGGTCGAGCTCGTCATGGTTCAATTAGATCTCCAATTTGGAAGGGTGGCGGCATAACTTTTGGTCCTTTAAGTACTAGAAATTATAAACAAAAAATAAATAAAAGCATGAATCAGCTAGCTACATTAATGTGTTTGTCTGATAAAGTGAATGATGGAAAACTTTTAATAGTAGATAGTTTGCCAACTGAAAATAAAACCAAAGTTTTGGCCAATTGGCTAAAGCAATTGCCTTGTGTCAATCGGAAAACTTTGTTGCTTTTAAGTAAAGTAGATGAAAATTTGAATCGGGCAACTAGAAATTTGCAAAAGTTATTCTTAAAAAAGGCAGTTGATGTAAGTGTAAAAGATTTATTGCGAAATCAATATGTGCTTATTACTAAAGATGGATTAGAACAGTTGGAAAAGCGCTTGTTGAAATAATTTAGATTTTTTGATTTTTTAAAAGTATGGGTTTTTTAGACAAATGGACAAAAAAAACTGAAAAAGAACAGCTGAAGGCCACTGAAAAAAAGGCAGTGGTTAAAGCAACACCTAAAAAGAATACAATAAAAGAAGGTGCTGTTAAAAAAGATGGAGAATCAAAAGAAGAATCAAAAAAAGAAGTTACTGCTAAAGTTTCAAAAAAAGTTAATAATGTTGGTGCCGCTTATCGGATTTTACTTCAACCAGTTATTAGTGAGAAAGCTGCTGTGGCTGAGAGTCAAGGTGTTTATACTTTCATGGTAAATAAACGGTCTACTAAAATAGATATTAAAAATGCTATTAAGCAAGTTTATAATGTATTGCCTTTAAAAGTAAGAGTAATTAATAAAGAAGGTAAAGGAGTTAGGTTTGGAAGAAACAGCGGTAGAAAAAGTGATTGGAAAAAAGCTATTATAACTTTAGCTAAAGGTCAAACAATTAGTATTCATGAGGGCGTTTAAAAGTATTGATTTAGACAGATTTAAACTGATTTTATACAAAAAATAAATTATGAGTGTAAAGATTTACAAACCAACTACCCCAGGAAGAAGAGTGTCGAGTGTACAGGATTTTTCGGATATTACTAAAACTACTCCAGAGAAGTCTTTGATTTCATATTTAAAAAGAAAAGGTGGTCGCAATAATACTGGAAAGATTACTGTTCGTCATCAAGGTGGTGGAGCGAAGAAAATGTACCGAATAGTGGATTTTAAAAGAGGAAATTATGATGTGGCTGGCGAAGTGATTGCTATTGAGTATGATCCAAACCGTGGTGGCAGATTGGCATTGGTTGAGTATGCCGACGGCAATAAAGCTTACATTTTAGCTACTCAGGGATTAAAAGTAGGTATAAAAGTGATGTCTTCACTAAAAGCCATTGAGGCTACAGAGGGCAATCGTATGCCTTTAGAAAATATTCCGGTAGGTATGTTTGTCTGTGATGTAGAATTAACCTATGGTAAGGGTGGACAAATAGTTCGCGGAGCAGGCACTGGTGCTCAATTACAGACAATTGAAGGAAATTATGCTCAATTAAAATTGCCTTCTGGTGAGGTGCGCATGGTGAAGAAAAATTGTTTGGCAACCGTGGGTATGGTTTCAAATGCTGATTGGAAATTGATACGTTGGGGTAAAGCTGGTAGAATGAGACATCGCGGTGTAAAACCAACTGTAAAAGGTAAAAACATGAACCCTGTGGATCATCCACATGGTGGTGGAGAAGGCCATTCACCAATTGGTTTGAAGTCTGGTCCAAAAACTAAATGGGGTAAGATTGCTATGGGTGTCAAGACCAGAAAACCAGGTAAGTGGAGTGATAAATTTATTTTAGCAAGAAGAAAAGGAAAGAAATTATAAATTAAAATTATGTCTAGAAGTTTAAAAAAGGGTCCTTACATTGATGAAAAGCTTTTGAAGAAGGTTTTAAAAGCCAAAGAAATGAAGGACAAAAAAGCTATTAAAACTTGGTCCAGAGATTGTGTGATAACACCAGTAATGGTAGGAACTAATTTTGCAGTACATAATGGCAGGGATTTTCTTAATGTTTTTGTAGAAGAAAATATGGTAGGTCACAAATTAGGCGAGTTTTCCCCTACTAGAAAATTTGTAATCCATGGTGGTAAAATGGCTAAAGATGAAGCTAAAGTTGTGGCCGATAAGGGTGCCGCAGCTGTGGCCGCTACAACTCCAGCTAAAGCTCCAGCCGCTAAAAAATAATTTATGAAAAAGGAAATTACTGCCAAATTAAAATTTTTACGAATGTCACCGCGCAAGGTGAGGTTAGTGCTGGATTTGATTAGAGGTTTGGGTGTGAATGAGGCTTTAGTACAACTTCAAATGCTTTATAAACAAGCTGCGAAACCAGTATTAAAATTGCTTAAATCCGCCATGGCTAATGCTAAAAATAATTTTGCAATAGAAGAAGAATCCTTGAAAATAAAAACGGTGTTTGTAGATAGTGGTCCTACTTTAAAGCGTTGGACACCACGGGCCATGGGTAGAGCTACCCCAATTCGTAAAAGAACCTCACATATTACTATTATCTTGGAAGGTGAAACCAAAGAAAAATCTGCTAAGAAAAAAGAAAAAATTAAAGAAAAAAAGATTGAAAAAGTAAAAGTTGAAAAATTAAAAAATTAAAAGTTTTGAAAATATGGGTCATAAAGTTCAGCCAACAATTCATCGCATGCAAGTTATTTATACTTGGAATTCTCGTTGGTTTACTAGTAAAGAGTATGCCAAATTTGTAGAACAAGAGGTAAGAATAAAAGAATTTTTGCAAAAAAAATTTAAAGATGCTCATATAGATGCTATTGGTATTGAACGTAGCCCAAAAAATATTACTATTACTATTTTGGCGGCCAAACCGGGTTTTATAATTGGTCGCGGTGGTCAGGCTTTGGAAGATTTACGAAAACAAATTGAAAGACAGTTTTTACAAATGGCTTTGAAAGTAAAATTAAATATTAAAGAAGTTCGTTCACCAGCTTTGTCGGCCGCAATCGTAGGTCAAACTGTGGCCACCGATATTGAAAAACGTATCCCTTTTAGAAGAACCATGAAACAGTCAATTGAACGGGTAATGAAAGCTGGAGCTAAAGGTGTAAAGATTTGTTTGTCTGGGCGTTTGAATGGTGTGGAAATTGCCAGAACTGAGAAATTGGCAGCTGGTACAGTGCCACTGATTACTTTAAGAAGCGATGTGGATTATGCTTTTGTTGAAGCTAATACCCTTTATGGTAAAATTGGCGTTAAGGTTTGGGTATGTCACGGAAAAGTTTTTGGTAGAAAAGATAAGTTTGCTGAACCAGAAGAGGTGGAAGTAAATAAAGTAAAAACAGTTGAAAAAAAGAATTTTGTTAAAAGGGACGCGGTTAGTTATTAATTGATGAGTTTTAAGTTATGTTGATACCTAAAAAAGCAAAACACAGAAAATGGCATAAACTCCGCCGTCGTGGCTTGGGGGTGGCTACTCGTCTAACCAGTGTTGCTTTTGGCAGTTTTGGATTATTGGCTATAACCGAAGGTTGGGTATCTTCTAGACAAATTGAGGCAGCTAGACGAGTTTTGACCAGATATGTAAAGCGCGGTGGTAAAATATTTATTCGTATTTTTCCTGATCGTCCGGTAACCAAAAAAGGTAATGAAGTGCCAATGGGTGGCGGTAAAGGTTCTCCTGATCATTATGTTTGTACTATTCGACCTGGAACTGTGATGTTTGAGATGGAAGGCGTAACAGCCAAAGATGCTAAAGTAGCTTTAATAGCTGCTGGGCATAAATTACCAGTAAAAGTTAAATTTGTTGAAAAAAAGTAAGCATCGATTGAACAGATTAAAATAGATTAATTTCAAATGTCTAAATCAGTATAAATCAGTTTAAATCAATGCTATGGATTATTCAGATATCAAATTAAAAAATGAAAAAGATTTGCGGGAATTATTGAATGAAATAAGGGAACAGCTTAGAGAGCTTCGGTTTAAAGTGGGTGAAAAACAGGTCAAAAATGTGCGTACCATAAGAGAACTAAAAAAAACCGTAGCACGTGTCTTAACTTTACTCAATCAAAAAAGAATTAGTAAGAAGCTAACCGTTGAGGTTAAAAAATAATTTTATGTCAGTTGAAAAAAAAGTTACCAATATTAGTAAAAAGCCAGCAGTTCATCATTCTCGGTTTAAGGGTGAGGTGTCGGCTGTAAAGCCTAAAACTATTACGGTAAAAGTTAGGTCAGTAAAATCACATCAAAAATATCATAAACAGTTTTTTCAGATTAAAAAATTTGCGACTCATGATGAAAAGAATTTGGCTAAAAAAGGTGATCAGGTTTTAATAGAAGAATGTCGGCCACTTAGCAAAACCAAACGTTGGAGGTTAATTGAAGTTTTAAAGAGTAAGTCCTAGTTAGAATATAACGTATTTATAAATAATTAAATATGATTCAGCATAGATCAATGTTACAAGTAGCCGATAATACAGGTGCAAAAAAATTGCAGTGTATTGGAATTTTGGGTGGTCAACGTCAAAGACATGCTAGAATCGGTGATTTGATTACCTGTTCAGTAAAAGAGGCCGTGCCTAGAGGAATGGTAAAAAAGGGTGAAGTGGTACAGGCGGTATTGGTCCGACAAAGAAAAGAAATGCGCCGTAAAGATGGTACTTATATTCGTTTTGATGAAAATGCAGCAGTAATTATTGATATGAAAAATAAAGAACCAAAGGGTACCCGTATTTTTGGACCCGTGGCCAGAGAACTTAGAAATTTGGGATTTCAGAAAATTATTTCTTTAGCACCAGAAGTATTATAATGTACGAATTACGAAATATTTAAAAATGTATGAAAATTAAAACAGGTGACAAAGTAAAAATATTATCTGGTAAAGATAAAGGAAAGACTGGAAAAGTGATTCAGGTTTTGTTAAATAAAAAGAATAGCCGGCTTTATGTGGTGGTAGAAGGGGCTAATATTTTAAAAAAACATTTACGTGCTAAAAAACAGGGTGAGAAAGGGCAAATTATTGAATTACCGGCTCCACTCCATGTTAGTAAAGTAATGTTAATAGACCCTAAATCAGGAAAACCAACTCGTGTGGGTTTTAAAATTGAAGGCAACGAAAAAAAACGAGTGGCTAAAGCTAGTGGAGAATTTATTGAATAAATTAGCATCATAAATGTATGGAATCAAGATTATTGACAAAATATAAAAAAGAAGTTATACCAGCCTTAATAAAAGAACTGGGTTATAAGAACGTAATGCAAGTACCTAAAGTTAGTAAAATTACTGTGAATGTTGGTTATGGTAGGTTTGTTAAAGAAAATGCTTACGTGGAAAATGTGGAAAAGACCTTGCGATTAATTTCTGGGCAAAAGCCAGTACACAATAAATCTACCAAATCAATTTCTAATTTTAAAATTAGAGAAGGAATGAATATTGGGGCATCGGTGGTGTTAAGAGGAAAAAGAATGTATGAATTTTTGGATAAATTAATTAGTGTAACTTTGCCACGGGTGAGAGATTTTCGTGGTATCAGTCCTAAGAGTTTTGATCAGCAAGGTAATTATTCATTTGGTTTGAAAGAACAAGTAGTATTTCCTGAAGTTAGCGGTGAAGCGGCTGATAAAATTCATGGTTTACAAGTAGTAATTACCACTACAGCCAAGAACAGAGAAGAAGGATTGGTTTTGCTTACCAAATTAGGTTTACCTTTTGCTATTAACCCTAAGTCATTAGCAAAATAATTTATTGATTTAATTAGGAAAAGAAATATTTATGGCAACTGAAGCGCAAATTTCAAAATCAAAAAAGACTCCCAAGTTTAGCACTAGAATAGTTAGACGTTGTTGGAAATGCGGTCGTAAGCGTGGTTATATGAGAAAGTTTAATATGTGCCGTATTTGTTTTAGAGAATTAGCCAACAAAGGAATGCTTGCAGGAGTACGTAAATCTAGCTGGTAGTTACGGATATACAGATATTCGGATTTACTGATTTGGACAATTCGTATCCGTAAATCAGAATATCCGTAAATCCGTAATTAATAATTTATAATCAATCTATATAATAAATAAATTTGTTAAATTATGATGACCGATCCAATTGCCGACATGTTAACTCGTATAAGAAATGCTCAAGCCGCGCGCAAGGGTGTTGTTGAAAT
Source organism: Candidatus Magasanikiibacteriota bacterium (assembly GCA_903837125.1). GTDB lineage: Bacteria > Patescibacteriota > Patescibacteriia > Magasanikbacterales > UBA922 > CAILTG01. Next base: position 11,772 of record CAILTG010000037.1, read on the forward strand.
TTCTTCTTCAAAAATAAAGAAACAGTTGGCAGAAATTTTGTCCCATGAAGGTTATTTGGGAAAAGTAGAAGAAGATAGCCTTAAATTACCTAAGTTGGTTTTGGAATTGAAATATAATGGCCGAGAACCGGTAATTCAATCTTTGGCTAGAATAAGTAAACCTGGTCATCGTGTTTATTGCAGTGCAGAAAATTTACCTACCATTTTAAATGATTACGGTATTGCTATTATTTCCACTTCCCAGGGAATTATGACTAATAAAGAAGCTAAAAAAGCCAAAGTGGGTGGGGAAATAATTTGTTCAGTTTATTAAAAGCTATAAATCAGTTTTAATTAATGCTATGTCACGTATAGGAAAAAAAGTAATAAATTTACCTTCCAATGTCACTTTAACAGTGGCCAATGGTTTAATTGTTGTAAAAGGCCCTAAAGGAGAATTGCAAAGAGTTTTGGATCCACGGATTACTATTAAAAATGACAATGGTTCAGTAACTGTAAGTGTGGCTAACCCAGAAGAAAAGAAGGAAAGATCATTGTGGGGCACTTATGGCGCCCATATTAGAAATATGGTGATTGGGGTTACCGAAGGATATAAAAAAGAATTAGAAATTAACGGTGTTGGTTTTAAAGTGGCTGTTCAAGGCAAGGATTTGAAATTAGAAGTGGGTTTTTCTCATTCAGTAATTTATAAAATGCCGGCTGGTTTAACTGTGGCAGTAGAAAAAAATCATATTAAGATTGAAGGAATTGATAAAGAAAAGGTTGGAGAAGCAGCGGCTCAAATTAGAAAGATTAAAAAACCTGAACCCTACAAAGGTAAAGGCATTAAATATGTTACTGAAGTTATCAGAAAGAAAGCTGGAAAATCTGCAGCTAAATCAGCGGCCTAAACATAAACTAATATCTGGATATAATAATTTGTATGAAAAAAACTATTTCTAAAAGAGATCAAAGAAACACTCGTCGTGCGAGAGTAAGGAGTAGAGTAAATGGCACCAAGGAATGCCCTAGATTAAATGTATTTAGAAGTTTAAAGGTAATTTTTGTACAATTAATAGATGATGAAGCTGGTAAAACTTTAGCTAGCGTTTCTTTTAAAGAACTTGATTCCAAAGGTAAAGATGTTGGAGAAAGAAAAGGTAAAGTGGGAATGGCTTATTTAGCAGGTAAGCTTTTGGCTGAAAAAGCCCTAGCTAAAAAAATTACTAAAGTTGTATTTGATCGAGCTGGCTACAAGTATCATGGCAGAGTAAAAGCCGTAGCCGAGGGTGCTAGAGATGGTGGATTAAAATTTTAATTAATTATTCATATGCAACAAGGAAGAGGCAGGGGCGGAAAAATGCCGCGCCGAGAAAAACCAGAATTTGATCAACAAATTGTTGACTTGGCACGTGTTACTCGTGTAACCAAAGGTGGAAAACAAATGAGTTTTCGGGCCACAGTTTTGATTGGCGATCATCATGGTCGTGTTGGCTATGGCGTAGACAAAGGAAAAGATGTACAAATTGCCGTGGATAAAGCTGCTAATCAAGCTAAGAAAAATATTATTCGTATTCCCATTATTAAAGAAACCATTCCTCATTTTGTATTGGCTAAATTTAAATCAGCTCAAGTAATTTTAAAACCAGTACCTCGTGGTTCAGGAGTAATTGCCGGCGGTTCAGTGCGTATGGTTTTGGAAATGGCTGGTATACCTAATGTTTCAGCTAAAATTTTAAGCCGTACCAAAAATAAGATAACTAATATTAAAGCTGTTTTTAAAGCCTTGCAATCATTTAAAGTTAAAAGAAGTATGGAAAGGCCGGTTGCAGAGGATTTGGTAGTCAAGCAGGCAGAGTTGTCAGAAAAGAAAGCTTTTGCTGCTGATGAAATTAAATTGGAACAGATAAAAGAAAAAATTAACAAACCAGTAAAACCAATCAAAAAAGATATTAAGAGATAATTTGAATCTAGAATTATAGAGTATTGAATATAAGCTTATGACTTTAACTCCATCTACAATTAAACCGGCTTTTGGTGCCAGACGAACTAGTAAAAGATTAGGTAGAGGTAATGGTTCACAAAAAGGAACTACTGGTGGCCGTGGCGGAAAAGGACAAACAGCACGTTCTGGTGGCGGTAGTCGTACTCAAATTAGAGCTTTTAGGCACCAATTGTTAAAAGTACCAAAATTGCGTGGTTTTAAAAGTCATCATCCTAAAAATGAAGTGGTAACTTTGCATACACTTGAGGTTTTATTTAAAGATGGTGAGCAAGTTACGCTTGATTTGTTAAAAAAGCGTGGGGCAATTGGCACAACTTCTACTGGTGTAAAGATTTTGGCTTCTGGTGAGTTAACAAAAAAATTAACTATTATTGATTGTTTGGCTACAAAAAAAGCAGTTGAAATGATTGAAAAATCAGGCAGTACTGTTAAGTTTTAAGGACACAAGGAAACAAACATAAAATTATAAAATTTGTATCCTTGTAATTTGTATCTTATAATTTGTTTGTATGTGGGAAAAGATCATGCGGGTATGGAAAATTAAGGATCTTCGCAAAAAGATTTTGTTTGTGTTGGGACTTTTGGTAATTTTTAGAGTTGTAGCTCATATACCAATTCCTGGAATTAATACCGCTGCCTTAAAAACTTTTTTGGAAGGTAATCAAGTGCTGGGTCTGTTGAACGTTTTTTCTGGTGGTACCTTGAAGAATTTTTCCATTGTCATGTTAGGTGTTTCTCCTTATATTACTTCTTCTATTATTTTTCAGCTTTTGGCCATGGTGGTGCCTTCACTTGAAGAATTAAGTAAAGAAGGACAGAGTGGGCAGGAAAAGATTAACATGTACACTCGCTGGGCTACAGTTCCTTTGGCTTTGCTTCAGGCTTATGGTATGATCAAACTTTTGACTCGTTCTCAGGCTAGTATTATTCCTAATTTGGATGTTTACCACATGGTTTTCATCATGATAATCATTACTGCTGGTACGGTTTTTTTAATGTGGCTAGGTGAATTAATTACTGAACAAGGTGTAGGTAATGGTATATCTTTGTTAATCTTTGCTGGTATTGTGTCTAGTTTGCCACAAACCATCCAAACCGCTTTAGTAAATTATAATGCCTCAGATTTATATACTTATTTATTATTTGTGGTAATTGCTGTGGTTACGGTGGTGGGTGTAGTAATTATTTCTGAAGGTCAGCGCAATATTCCAGTTTCTTATGCCAAGCAAATACGTGGCAACAAGACCTATGGCGGTGCTAACACTCACTTGCCTTTGCGGGTTAATATGGCGGGCGTAATTCCAATTATCTTTGCTATTTCTATTATACTTTTTCCATCAATGATCGCTCAGTTTTTTGTAAATGGCAGCGGACATTTAGCAGCTTTTTTTAAAGGAGTAGTTAGTTTATTTAATAATCAATTATTTTACGGTTCATTATATTTTATTTTGGTTTTTGGTTTTACTTATTTTTATACTGCGGTTATTTTCCATCCTCAAAAAATTGCCGAAAATCTTCAGCGTCAAGGTGGTTTTATTCCTGGTATTCGTCCCGGCAAACAAACTGAAGAATATTTAGGCTACACCATGAATCGTTTGATTTTTGTAGGTGCTTCATTCTTAGGCATTATTGCTATTTTACCATTAATTCTTCGTTATTTTTCCGGCACTCAATCCTTGGCCATTGGCGGTACTTCACTTTTGATCGTCGTTTCTGTAGCCATTGAAACAGCCAAACAAATTGATTCACAGATTGAAGTTCATGAGTACGATAGAATGTAACGAGTACGTAACACGTATCACATAATAAAAAATACTTCGCTAAAAGCGAAGTATTTTATTTAAACTTATCAGCTTCCCAGAAGTTTGAATTTTTTTTCAAAACTCTGGGACATGGAGCTGACAAGCGGGGGTCAGGCATATCCGGAATGGGTGCGGTGGCGGGAGGTTCCGTCTACTTCTTGTTCTTGACCATGATCGGGATCATGAGCCACACGTAGACGTTCCCGGGGATGAGGAGGATCGTCATGACCAGGATGGCAACCATTGCCAACATACTCTTCTCCTGTTCTAGGAGTCCCTCGCCTTCATCCCCATGACGATCGCAGCTGTGAAGCAGACTGCGAGGGCGAGAAGGTCTGCGATCGCGTAGAACCCTGTCGGCGACAGGACCACCGCTGTTCCATCCTTGAGGTTGGTGAATTTCTCCACCGCCTGGAGGAACGCTCCGATCGTCGCCATGACGGCGACCGCGAAGATGATCCAGTATCTGTTCATTTGGCCCTCCTTAGGCCGTTACGGGACCTTGGAGCATATCATAAAACAGCCCTCTTGTCAAGTAGGGCCAATTTATGGTATGATAATTTTGGCTAAACACAGCGAATTTACGGATTACTGATAATCCTGATTTACAGATAATTATTTGTCCAAATCAGTAAATCAGTGTTATCCGTAATCCGTAAGTCTTTTAATCCTTTAATCTTTAAATCATATGGTGTCTCTCTTTGGCTCAACTTATTCCACCACACTTCATCATTTGCCCGAGGCAGATATTAGACATTTGGTTTCTAGTCACAAAGTGGCTTCAGTGGATTATCATGATGAACAAATTGTGGAAACAGCAATTTTGGCTCATCGCGATGGCCAGCACCAAATTTCTTTGCAAAAAATTCATGATATTTTGAGCAATTTGAGAAATGAAGGAAAAATTGCTGAAAATGATAAAGTGGGATTGATGACTGTATTTAAAGATTATTATAACCACCTGTAAAAAAACACTAAACTCTAAATCCTAAACTCTAAACAAATTTAAATGAACCAAAATCAAAACACAAAAAGTAATTTTGACTTAGACGAGAGAACGTTTCAGTTTGCAAAAAAAGTGCGCGATTATGTAAAGTTATTGCCATGGACTATTTCTAACATTGAATATGGAAAACAGTTAATAAGGTCAGCAGGCTCGGTTGCGGCTAACTACATTGAAGCTAGTGAGGCCCTGAGTAAAAAAGATTTTTTAATGAGAATAAAAATTTCCAGAAAAGAAGCAAAAGAGAGTGTTTTGTGGTTGAGGTTGGCTATATCCAATAGTAATCAGGAGAAAGAAAAGGGAAAATTAATTGATGAAGCGAATCAATTAACAAGGATATTTGGGTCAATTGTTACTAAGTAATTTTTGAGTTTAATTAATTGGTATTTGTTTAGGATTTAGAGTTTAGTGTTTAGAGTTTAATAATACATATTTACTATATGAAGCGTATCATCATTTTAATGGGTGTTCCAGGTAGCGGCAAAGGCACTCAAGCCCGCCTGTTTTCTAAGCGCCACAACTATGGTCATATTTCCACTGGTGATTTATTGCGCGCGCTTGATGCTAATCCAAGCGCCGATCCAGAAGACAAAAAAATGTTGGCTGATATGAAGAACGGTAAATTAGTACCTGATGTTTTGATTTACAAATTAGCGTTTAAAGAAATTGAGAAATATTTAAATAATAATCAAGGGGTAATTTTGGATGGAGCGATTAGAAATGTTCTTCAAGCTAAAGCCTATCAGCAATTTATAACTCAAAAAAATTTATTGAATGAAGAAATGGTAATTGAAATAAAATTAACCGATGAAACTAGTTGGAATCGCTTAACGAAACGTAAAGTTTGTCCCAATTGTGGTTATATTTTGCCTTATTCGCCAGATAATGAAAATAAATTTGATTGTCCAGAATGCACTGGCAAATTAATTGTGCGTAAAGATGATAATCCGGAAACAATTAAAAAACGCATTACTGAACAGGGTAATGTTGCGATTAAACCGATTTTAGATTATTATCGTGATTTAAATTTGTTGGTTACAGTTGACGGGGAAGTGAATATTGATCGGGTGGATGTGGAGATTGAGAAGATCTTAAATTAGTTTTAGTTTTTAGGTGTTAGGTTTTAGGATTAAATATATGCATCATACAGAACATCGGGCTCCAGTAGAACAAAAAGAAACTCTAAAAGTTCCTCGCTTAGACACCGTGGTGTATGTGGTTCGGCATGGAAAATCTGTTGAGCCGGTTAATGATGAAAGACCATTAGCTGAACGAGATTTTGAAAGGCATTTAAGCCCGGTGGGAGTGGCCGAGGCTGTGGCCGCAGGAGAAAAAATTGCTACAGATCTTGAACCATTGAAAAAAGATGGTATGGTTTTTGTGTTACGTTCAAGTCAACTGCCAAGGGCCTATGAAACTATGCATGGAGTGGTAGGAGAAATTGAAAAATCATTAGGAACTACTGAATTAGAAAAAGATTTGCCAGCTGATCCTTCTAAAGGCCAGTTTAGTTTGGCTAGTAAAAAATATAATTTCCCTACAACCATTTATGAACCTCATGACGTGGGTAAAACTCTTAGATATGGAGGACGGGATGCTGACAAATGGAAGCGAGGACGAGCCATGCCAGAAGAGTGGGTGAGAGATCCAAAAACTTTGGATGGTGATTTGGCAGCAGCTGGAGTTACGAATGTGACCGCTGAAGAAATACTTGCAGAACGCGCAGAAAATTTTCAAGGTAATGCGGCCATGTGGGCCAATGCTGGAGCAACTTTAAAAAAGCGTTGGGATGAAAGTGTTTCTGGAAAAGGAAAAGAATTGGAAGGATTTAATGTTTCAGATGCCAAACCACCACATCTGGTAATTGTGGCTGGCACGCATGGGGCGCTTGTTTATGAAACTTGGCTTTATGAAATTATTAAAAAGTACGAAGCAGAAACTGGAGAACAGGTTTCTCCGTCTTTGGAATATGCGGATTTTTTTAAAGTGCACATTCCAGCCAATCCCGAGGAACAGCCAACCTTGGAAATTCATGGCAAAAAAATTCCTGTGCCCTGGGAAATGTTTAAGAAATAATTATGCATTGGAAGAATTTTTTTAAAAATCCATACTTTTTTTATGCTAGAAAGGGACGTTATTATCCCACTTTTTGGGGTGAAGCACATACTCATCCTCGGCTAAAAATTATTCATGGTGAAAAAATGTCCAAGCAAATTCTTTTTTATGATCAGGGTATGAGTTATTATATTCTTGATCGGCAAGAATTAGAGAGTTGTCAGGAAAAATTATTTAAAAAATTAATTTCCAATCCGCAATTGGTAAAAAAATTTATTTTAATCACTCAAAAAAATTTGCTTAAAGGCGTTAACTTGCTTACTGGGAGTATTCCAAAACTTACTAAGTTGTCAGACAAGCAATTTGCTAAGCTGGTAAGGGATTTTGAAAAAATAATGCTTGAGATCCAGATTTATGCTGACAGCACTTATTATTTGTCGGAGCGGATTGCTAATAATAAATTAAAGGAAAAAATTAGCCAGTTGGTAGATGAAAAACAGGCAGTTGAAGTAACTCAAGCTCTTTCGGCTATGGAGGAACCGTCTTTTATGGAATGTGAAAAAAATGAACTGGCAAAAATAGCCCTTAAGGGTGATGGAAAATTGTTAAAAAAACACGTTGAAAAATGGCAGCATTTTAAATTTGATTACTGGGGGCCGGTTGTTTCGTTTAACGAGTTTGAGCAAAGGTATTTTCAATTCAGAAAAAATTTGGATGAAGCTCGCGAATTTGTGGCTAATTTTAAAAATTATCAAGCAAGAGTTGCCAGAGTAAAATTGGAATTGATTAAACAATATAAGCTAAAAAAAGATATTATAGATCTGGCCAATTTGGTTTCGTATTTGGGTCAATTAAATGATGTGAAAAAAGGCAGTTTAACCAAATTAACATATTTATTTGATAAAGTTTTGGAAGAACTAGCCAAAAGAAGAAATATACCAAAAATTTGGATTCATCATTTGGTAAAAGCCGAAGTAGACAAACTCGCAGTCGGAAAATTAAAACTAACCGAATCGTTAATGACGGCGAGAATGACGAGATCAATGCTGATTGTGGCCAATGGCAAATGTCAAAAATGTTTGGTGCCTATAGATGATGAAATTGTTAATGAAACCTGGCAGTTTATTGAGGAGCAAATGAATGCTAAAAAAACAGATAATAGTTTTAAGGGTCAAGGGGTTTATAATGCTATTTACGAGGGAGAAGTGGTAATAATGTATTCGCATGAAGACCTTAAAAAAGCCAAAAAGGGTATGGTGTTGGTGGCCCCCAAAACCACTGTAGATTTTGTGGCAATTTTAAATCAGGCCGGGGCTGTAGTTACAGATTATGGCGGGTTAACCTCACATCCGGCCATTATTGCTCGTGAATTAAAAATTCCCGGCGTGGTTGGTACCAATATTGCTACTCAGGTTTTGAATGATGGAGATATTGTGAGGGTGGATGGGGGAAAAGGAATTGTAAAAATTATCAAGAGGGTTGTTAATTGAATTTTATGAGCGTTTCAAAAACAAAAAAAGGCGATTATGAATTTCAGTGGGGAGAAAGAATTTCGGTTTTGGGGGCTCAATTTTTTGCGGACACTTATGGTTTTTATTTTTCCAAAAAACAGCCCCAAAGTATTGAATATGTGGCAATTTCTGAAAATCGTTATTTAGAAAATTATGCTTCCCAAAAAATGCTCAAGGAGTGGAAAGAATTATCTAAAATGATGTTGAATACTAAGAAGTGAAATACTTTAATGAATAATTGGCAGCGGATAAATAAACGGTATTGGAAGTTTTTTGCTAAATTTATTAAACTTGATTTAACTAAGAAAAGTAATCACGAACTGGTAAAAATATTTAATCAATACTGCACTTGTCTTAAGCCTGTATATAAATATTTTGGATTATCTCAGCAAATTTCTCTGGATTTATTATTGGAGTATTTATTAGAAGAGTTGGCTAAGGAAGGTTATAAAGAATCAATGGGTCTTTTAATTACTCAAGTCAAGCCGGATATTATTTTTCGGGAAGAATATGATTTGTTGGAAATTAAAAAAAGTGGAAAAATAAGTGATGAAGTTCTTTATCAGCATGCCTTAAAGTATTCTTTTCTTTTTTATAATAGTTATGATTTAAAAGAAAATTTGAATTTTTTAAGAAACAGGGCTAATGATCAAATTAATTTAAAAAAAGAGCTGGTTGAAAATAAATTATTAAAACAGGAGCAGGAGAAGATATTTAAACGATTAAAGAATAAAAAAATTAAAGAAATTTGTTTATTTTTTCAAAATTTAGGTATTGAACGACTAGAACAAAAAAATTGCTGGGCTGGCGGGGAGTTTAGGTTTTTGAATTTATTTAGAGAGATTGCTAAAAGGGCCTATGTGCCATTAGACATGATGATGGGTAGTTTTGTTGAACAAGATTATTTTAAGGCGCTTCAAAAAGATAAAGTCTTAACTTATCAAGAAATGAAAAAAAGAATGGATAAATTTATTTTTTGGAAAAAAGGAAATAAATTAAAATTTATTGAGGATGATCAGACTTTTAAAAAATTAAGTGCTATTACCAAAGGAGTTGATCAGCAAACGATTACCAAAGAGGTGAGTGGCATGGTGGCCAACGGAGGAGTGGCACGTGGTAAGGTTCGCATAGTTCAAAGTGTAAATATTGCTCAGGTTATAAAGGATCTGGAAAGATTTAACCAAGGGGACATATTGGTTACTTGGATGACTCAACCTAATATGGTGCCCATTGCCAGAAAAGCCGGGGCTATTGTGGCCGATGAGGGGGGAATTACCAGTCATGCCGCTATAATTGCCCGTGAATTTGGAATTCCTTGTATTGTTGGTGCCAAAATTGCTACCAAGATGTTTAAAGAAGGTGATTTGGTGGAAGTTGATGCTAATCAGGGAATAATAAAAAAACTTGAATAGCAATTTTCATTTTTACTTATAAACAGCTTGTCAAAGCTGTTTTTTTGTTATAAAATATACTCGTTATGTCTTATCTAAAAACATCAGAACAACAACAGTTGATTATAGAGGGTGGAAAAATTATTGGAGAAATTTTGGAAAAATTAGGCAAAATGGTTAAGCCAGGGGTTAGTGCTTTTGAAATTGATGAAATGGCCGAAAAAATGATTATTAAAGCTGGAGGTTTGCCTGCTTTTAAGGGTTTTCATAGTCATAATGAACCGCCATTTCCTTCCACTATTTGTGCTTCTATAAATGATGAGTTGGTACATGGTATTGCCACCAAAGAAAAAATCTTTAGAAATGGAGATATTTTTTCAATTGATATAGGTATGGAATACCCGGTGAACAAAATACAAAATACACGTAATAAAATACAAAAGAGCGAGCGGGGATATTTTACAGATACGGCAATTACGGTAATGGTGGGAGCGGTGCCGGAAAAAGTAAAGAAATTACTTGAAGTTACTAAAGAATCTTTGGAAGTGGGTATTAAAGCTGTTAAAATAGGTGGTACGATTGCGGATATTGGCCGGGCAATTGAAGAATATGTAAAATCACAAGGAAATTATGGAATTGTACGTGATTTGGTGGGTCATGGTGTGGGACACGAAGTGCATGAAGAACCTAGAGTACCAAATTATTATGATAAAAGTCTAGAAAGATGGATAATTGAACCTGGTGTGGTAATCGCCATTGAGCCTATGATCACGATGGGCGACTATCATATTATTACAGCTCACGATGGTTGGGGTATTTCCACAGCCGATAAGTCTTTGTGTGCGCATTTTGAACATACAGTGGTAGTTAATGAAAGTGGAACGGTTGTAGCGACAAGGCGGCCTGGGGAACTGAAATAATTTTGTTTTCATTATTTGGTAAATGACAAATTTCCAATATCCAATTTCAAATCAAGCTCAAAATAAAAATATCAAATTTGAGTTTTGAAATTTGTCATTGATTGGAAATTGGAAATTAGGATTTTGGAATTTTTTTATGAATATTTTAGCCATTGATTATGGCACAAAAAACATTGGTCTGGCTTGGTGTCAAACAGGTTTAGATGTTGTTTTGCCGTATGGAAAAATTAGTGAAGCTAAAGAAAGTGACAAACTGCAAAAATTAGCTGAATTAATTACCAAAGAAAGTATTGATAAATTAATAGTTGGGTTGCCAATCGGTTTGAAGGGAGAAGAAAATAATAATACTAAAAAAATAAGAAATTTTGTTGATAAATTAAAAGCTATTACAAAAATTAAGATTGAGTTTATTGACGAACGTTTTTCTTCACTTGAAGCAGATCGTTTGGATGGGGGAGCAAGCCGAGATGAAAAAGCAGCCATGATTATTTTGCAGTCATATTTATTAAAAATTATAAATTTCTAAGTGTATGTTTTATTTTAGCACAATTATTAATAAACATGTTCATGATAAGAATGATGAGATTATTGGGCGACTGACAGATATTGTCATTGAGGCCAATAAGAAAAATTATCCTCCAGTAGTAGGTATAATGATTTGGAATAAACAAGAAAAACAGGAGAATTTTATACCGGTACAAAAAATTTCTAATTGGAGTACTGACGCTATTATTTTAAATTGTCTTCGAAATGAAGCGACAACCGAACTTCCCGATAGGTTGGAATTGTTGCTTTTGCAACAAAATATTGTTGATAAACAGATTGTTGATCTTTCGGGAGTAAAAGTAGTACGGGTAAATGATTTGCAGTTTAGTGCAGTGCACGGGTTAATGAGTTTACTCGCCATTGACGTTTCAACCAGTGGATTACTGAGGCGTTTGGGTTTTAGCAGTTCTCTGGTGAATTGGTTTAGACCACATCTTTTGGAATGGAAAGATGTGCAGCTTTTGGGAGATAAATTACAGTTGGCCATTGGCAAGAGTGATTTGGTAAAATTACATCCAGCAGATATTGCCAATATTGTGGAAAGATTAAATTTAAAACAAGGCAGTCAGCTATTAAAAACTTTGGATGAAGTAACGGCCGCCAAAGTTATGGAAGAAATTCAGCCGGAAATTCAAAAATTATTAGTTCAACATTTGGGCGTGGAACGTTCGGCCAATATTATGGAAAAAATGTCTACTGATGAATTAGTGGATTTAATTCAGCTTTTGCCTGCCAAAGAAGCGCGCCAAATTATTGATGGTTTGCCTTTGGAGAAAGACATGCTAAGAGTAAAAAGGATTTTAGAATATGAGGATGATGAGGCTGGTGGGTTGATGACCACCGAATATGTTACTGCCCATCCAGAGTCAAAGGTAAAGGAAGTGGTAGATAAAATTCGTAAGTTTTCTCATTTGCACCGCTCAATTAATTTTATTTTTATACTTGATGAGGGTAATCATTTTTTGGGCGTGGTATCTTTACGCCGTTTGATTGTGGCCGGAGATAATGATTTAATGAAAAGTTTAATGAAAAGAATTGTTCACTCTTCCTCAATTAGGGTGGATACTAATTTAACTACCATTGCTTCAATTATGACCAAGTATAATTTATTGTCAGTGGCAGTATTAGATAAAGAAAATCGCATGGTGGGCGTGGTAACAATTGATGATATTATGAGGTGTTTTCTGCCCAAAGCTTAATTACTGTTTTTTATGAAGAAAGTTAAAGTTAAGGGATCTCATTTTTGGGCAAAAATTATATTTTTTTTCGGTGTGATCGGGCCGGGTATTATTGCGGCCAATGCTGATAATGACGCTGGTGGAATAAGTACTCTATCTGTTGTGGGTGCTCATTTTGGTATTAAAATGCTTTGGGTGTTATTTTTGATTACCTTTTCTTTGGCAGTTACCCAAGAAATGGGAGTGCGTATTGGTTTGGTTACCCGTCAAGGATTGGGCGGAATTATTCGTGAAAAATTTGGCGTTAAATGGACTTTTTTTGCCATGGTAACCATGCTCGTTGCCAATTTAGGAACTATCACTGCTGAATTTGCCGGCATTGCTTCAGCTTTTGAAATTGGCAATATTTCCAAATATTGGTCAGTGCCTTTGTCAGCTTTAGTAGTCTGGCTTATTTTGTATAAAGGATCATTTAAAACGACTCAAAAAATATTTTTGATTTTTTCTACTTTTTATTTGGTTTATATCATTAATGGTTTTATTGTTCATCCGGATTTTGGTGCTTCTCTAGAGGCTTTGGTAAAACCAACCATTGAGTGGACTGCTCCATTTTTACTTACCATGATTGCGCTTATTGGTACCACTATTACTCCCTGGGGACAGTTTTTTATTCAGTCGTATGTCGTGGATAAGGGTTTAGATATAAAACATTATAAAGCGGAAAAAGCTGAAGTTTTTATCGGCGCTTTTATTACTGATATTGTCAGTTTTTTCATAATTATTTCTACAGCTTATACTTTATATAAAACAGGAATCCATATTACTGATGCCAAGGATGCCGCCATGGCTTTGGAACCATTAGCTGGTCATTTTTCTTTAATTTTGTTTGGTTTTGGTTTATTTGTGGCTTCTATGTTGGGCGCTTTTATTTTACCCACAGCTACTGCTTATGCCATTTGTGAAGCTTTTGGCTGGGAATATGGTTTTAACAAAAATTGGGAAGAAGCAAAAATGTTTTACGGAATTATTTTAGTGGGTATAGTTTTTCCGGCAATTTTAGTTTTAATTCCCGGACTGCCACTGGTTAAAGTAATGATTTTATCTCAAGATGTTAATGGCATGTTACTGCCAATTATTTTGATTTTTGTTTTAAAAATTATCAATGATAAAAAGATCATGGGGGAACATACTAATAAGCCGATTGGCAATATTATTGCTTGGGCAACAGTAATTGGTATTATTGCAGCGACAGTGGTGTTGGTAGTAGCTTCTTTTTTTTTATAAGTTTTAGTTTTGTTTGAAAATTAACATGCAGGCTCTCGTTCTCTCCCGCCGCAACTTTCGCGAAGCTGATCAGATCATCAGCTTATACACTAAAGAAAAAGGTAAGTTGGAAGTTTTGGCTAGAGGAGTAAAAAAAATAACTTCAAAAAATGCGGCTCATTTAGAGCCGTTTTCTTTAGTTGAAGTAGAAATTATTCCAGGTAAAGAGTTAGCGCACTTGGGTGCAGTTCAGCCAATAAATTATTTTGTAAATATTAGACGTGATTTACAAAAAAGCTTGGCAGCTGGTTATGTAGTTGGTTTATTGAATAAAATATTGCACGAGGGAGAAAAAGATGAAAGATTGTTTAATTTTACAATTGCTTGGCTTACCTTTGTAAATATTAGTCTTGATCTTAATCTTAGTCTTTTTGTTGATTGTTATATTGTTAAATTGTTATATTGTTTAGGTTTTGACATCATTCAGTCTGAAAATTTGAGTCTAGAATTAAAAAAAGATTTAGAAATATTGGGGAGTGGTGATTGGCAAAGAATTGAAGATCAAAAGATTACAAGATTTGCGCCAAAGGACGGATCCTCGACAGGGGAAAAAGATTATGATAAATTGCACGATTTGATTTATAAATTTTTGGTACATCATTTGGAGAGGAAAATAAAAGATTGGAGTCCACTAATTAAGTGACACTAATTACACTAATACGTTTTGTGAATTAGTGTTCGTATTAGTGGGCTTTCCTCAACCACTCCAAGAAGTTTAGAATGATAGTTGGAAGGCCCGCCGCATTTCTGCGACGGGCCACGATGGATGGGACGGTCCTCAGTCGTCCCAGTTGAGTGCCCTCCTCGTCGTTTTTTTGGGCGCTTTCACGCCCCCCTTTGGCGACTCCAGCACTGGAGCCGCCTCGACCGAGTTTCGTCCTTTGGCGGGCGCCATCTTTTCCCTGAAAGGGACCACCCTAGATGGGTGGGATGACGCCACTACTGGCGTGGTGTCTGGCGGCAAGGGCTGCCGCACAGGCTCCAGCCACTGCACGGGTCGGGCAGCCTCCCGTTCCTCGGCGATCGAATCCTGACGCAGGGATCGCACGCCGACCGTGCAGACCCCGACGCCCAGGACGACCATTACCAGGAGAACGTGAGGTGCCCGCACCTTGCAGGCCACCAATACCTCTGGCACCATAATCAGTGCCAGGACTACCAGGACCCCGTACCAGATCGTGCCCCAATCGGGCATGTTCCACCATTTGGCCATGATGTCCTCTGGCATTGCCAGACTCCGTTAAGGACCTACCAGTATAGCACATTTTAGGCGTTTTGTCAATAATCATAAATTTTAACCACCAATACACACTAAATTTGCAAATTAATAGCTTAAATTAGCAAAAAAATAATAATTTAATAACAAAAAACACTAATTTTTGTATTAGTGTAATTTTAGTGCCAATTGATTAGTGGGTTTTCCTCAATCACTCCAAAAAGTTTAGAATGATAGTTGGACGGCCCGCGCGAACGCGGGCCATAGCGACTTCCTCCCAGTTGTCGCATTAGCATGCCCCCCTGACAATAGCGACCACGATGGCCACCGCGATCAGAACGCGCAGGGCGTTCATCGCGCGACCCCAGGCCGCAGTCTCTCGGACCGGCCTTGTGAGCCAGCCCAGTAACCTTTTGGCCAGAACTAGTACCATGATCAAGATCAGCATAGGAACCCAGAAAAGTAGACTACTCATGGATCACCTCAAAATTCCCCATAAAGCAGACAAAATTTGTCTAGTTTATGCGAAATTCTATCAATTTAACGGATTATTATAACACATTTTAGGGGTTTTGTCAACCTCCACTAATCTTGTCCACTAATCCAATGTACTAATCACACTAATTTTCCAATAAAGTATTGGTGTTATTAGTGGGTTGAATTGGTGGGTGTGTGCTTGTGGATAATTATTTGGTATTATTTTGATTTCATGTTAGAGTTGTATGTAGAGTTTATGAAAAATATTGTTTTACAAAATAAAGTTCGTCGTAATAATAATCTTACACTCCCTGAGTGGCGGGCAATTTAGTATTTTTAAAATATTATTTTTCCTCCCTCAATCGGGGAGGATTTTTTATAAAATTTAATTCATAATTTATTTGTATGGAAAGTAATAATAATTATTATAAAGTTGCTTCACATGAGGCTAAAAAAGGGGAATTTAAAAAGTGTTTGTTATTATATTCTGGTGGTTTGGATACTTCAGTAATGTTGAAGTGGATTCAGGAAAATTATAATTCTGAAATAATTGCCTTAACCATAGATATTGGTCAAACAGTAGATAATATGGAAGAAGTAAAACAAAAAGCCTTAAATTTGGGAGCCAAGGAAGCAATTGTTTATGATGCTAAAGATGAATTTGCTGATTTGCTTTTGTCCGAAGCTATAAAAGCCAATGCTGATTATCAGGGTGGTTATGCTTTAAGTTGTCCTTTGGGCCGAGTGATTATTTCCAAGATTGCTGTAAAAATGGCGGGAAAATATGGCTGTGAGGTGATTGCTCATGGTTGTACTGGTAAAGGTAATGATCAAGTGCGATTTGAGGGTTATATCACTACTTTAAATCCTAAATTAAAAACCATTGCGCCAGTAAGAGAATGGGGTATGGGTAGAGAAGAGGAAATAGCTTATGCTGAGGAACATCATATCCCTGTTAAACAAAAAATAGCCACACCATATTCTTATGATGAAAATATGTGGGGCAATACCGGCGAGGGTGGAGAAATTGAAAATCCAGAATTAATTCCACCACTTGAAAATATTTTGCAGTGGTGTGTGGTTCCCGAAAAAGCACCAGCTGAAGCTGAAATTATTGAAGTTGAATTTATCAAAGGAATTCCTGTGGCAGTAAATGGAGAAAATAAAAAGTTGAGCGAGTTAATTGCTATCTGTAATAAAATTGGTTCTCAGCACGGGGTGGGTGTATTTCATTTGGTAGAAGATAGAATTGTGGGTTTGAAAGTACGGGGAGTTTATGAAAATCCCGGGGCGACAATTATGATTAGTGCTCACAAAAAATTAGAACAATTAGTTTCTACTAGAGAGGAAAATGAATTGAAAAGTTTTATAGATAATAAATGGGCTTATCTTACTTACGGCGCTAAATGGTATGATCCAGTGATGTACCATATTCATGCTTTTATGAATAGTCAAAATAAAAAAGTTACTGGCAAAGTTAAAGTTAAACTTTTTAAAGGTAATGTTACGGTGGTGGCTTTAAGTTCGCCTTATTCATTATTTAACCATAGTTTAGCCACTTTTAATAAAGATGCTAAATTTAATCAGAATGCTTCTCCAGGTTTTATTGAGATTTATAATTTGGCTCAAAAAACGGCTTATAATGTTTATAATTATGAAGAGGAATTAGATAAAAATTAGCTAATCTTGCATATTTTAGCGAAGTTTGTTAAGATTAAGACTGAGATTAAGATTTTGTGTATCTTTTGTTTCTTAGTCTTAATTCTTAGTCTTAGTTTTAATTTTTTATGTATACTCAAATTTCTAAGCTTTCACAATATATTGGTCAAGAAGTCACTCTTAAAGGCTGGCTTAATAATAAACGTTCTTCTGGCTCAATCGCTTTTTTAGAATTGCGCGACGGCTCGGGATTTATTCAGTGTGTGGTTTCTAAAAAAGAAGTTACAGAAGAAATTTGGAGCGAAGTAGAAAAATCTACCCAAGAATCTTCTGTCGAAATTACTGGTATAGTTAGCAAACATCCAAAACAAGTTGACCTTTATGAACTGCAAGCCAAAAGCTATAAGCTTATTCAACTGTCAATTGATTATCCAATTGCTAATAAAGATCATGGTCCAGAATTTTTAATGGATAATCGTCATTTATGGTTGCGTAGTAAAAAACAGTGGGCGATTTTACGCGTGCGGGATGTAGTTATTACTGCAATCAATGGATATTTACACAGCCAAGGATTTATTAAAGTTGATTCGCCAATTTTTACTCCTAATGCTTGTGAAGGCACCACTACTTTATTTGCTGTGCCATATTTTGATGAAGGTTCTGCCTATCTTTCTCAGTCAGGTCAATTGTATATAGAAGCCGCAATTGCTAGCGTGGGCCGTTGTTATGATTTTGGTCCAGTGTTTCGTGCGGAAAAATCTAAAACTAAAAGGCATTTGTCTGAATTTTGGATGATGGATGCTGAAGGTGCGTTTATTGAACACGAAGAAAATTTGCAGATCCAAGAAGGCTTAATAAAATATATTATTAAAAAAACTTTAGAAAATTGCCAAGTAGAATTAAATATTTTGGAAAGAAATATTGAGCCACTAAAAAAAGTACTTGAATTACCTTTTATCCGTTTAACTTATAAAGAAGCAATTAAAAAATTAACTGAACTTGGTTCAGACATTAAGTATGGCGAAGATTTGGGTAATGATGACGAGGGTTTGCTTACTAAAGATTCTGCTGTGCCAGTATTTATTGAAAAATGGGATAAAGGTATCAAGCCTTTTTATATGAAGCTTGATCAAGAAGACCCAACTAGAGTTTTAAATGATGATTTAATTGCCATTGAAGGAGCAGGGGAAATTATTGGTGGCAGCCAGCGTGAGGATAATTTTGATTTGTTATTAGAGCGGATTAGACATGAGGGTTTGAGTGAAAAAGAATATGAATGGTATACAGATTTACGCAAGTATGGCTCAGTGCCACATTCTGGATTTGGAATTGGTTTAGAAAGAATGGTGCGTTGGATGACGGGAGTGGAGCATATTCGGGAGTGTATTCCGTTTCCTAGGACAATAAATAGATTAAAACCATAATATTATGACAGAAGCAGGAAGAAATGTGGTTGAATTTCCCAATCAAGTGGATAATGTTTTTGTTAATCTGGTTGCTTTGGGAGGTAGGCGTGAAAGTCAAGAAGTTTTAATTGGAGACCTTCCAGAAGAATTGTCTAGTAAAGCAAAAATAATGATGGGAGGATGCGTGCTAATAGTAAAGTATTCATTTTCTGGTGGCGTTTTGTTTGTTGGAGAACAAGAATTTATTCAAAAACATTTTCCTGTGGTAATGAAATCTAATTCTGCTGGTTTATATTTTGATGGAAATATGTCTATAGAAAATTTGGAATCGACATTGAAAAGAATAAAAATTATTTAGATTTTATGAGAGGCAATAATGGAAAACAATTACCAGAAAAATTTTTAGAACGCCTGCAAAATATTGTGGGTGCTTCTTTGTTTAATCAAATTATTCAGACTTTTGTAAGACGTCCGACCACTTTTAGAGTGAATACTATAAAAGCAAAAAGAGAGGAAGTGTTTGAAGTGTTGAATCAAAATGCTTTTAAGTTTGAACGGGTACAGTGGTATAAAGATGCTTTTGTTTTAAAAAATAAAACTAAACGAGAATTAACCGAGCTAGAAATTTATAAGACAGGAAAAATTTATATTCAAAGTTTAGCGAGTATGCTGCCGCCGTTAATTTTGGATCCGCAGCCTGGAGAGAAGGTGTTGGATTTAACTGCTGCACCAGGCAGTAAAACTTCACAAATTGCCGCGCTCATGCAGAAAACAGGAGAATTGATAGCTAATGATAATAATAAAGTGCGGTTTTTTAAATTGAAACATAATATGGAGGCGCTTGGTGTATGTCATTGCGAGGACCCCGCATTTGCGGGGGACGAAGTAATCTCAGGCGATAGTTTGTTAGTAGAGGCTAACCAAGTTAATAGTGATTGGAATTTTAAACTCCGCATGGAATATGGCTCGGTCTTGGCTCAAGAATATCCAGAATATTTTGATAAAGTGCTTTTAGATGCGCCCTGTAGTGCCGAAGCCAGATTTGTGGTAGGTGAGCCAGAGTCAACTGGTTATTGGAAAGAATTTAAAATAAAAGAAATGGCTTATAAACAACGTAAACTTTTATTTGCGGCTTGGGGTGCTTTAAAACCAGGTGGAATTTTGGTTTATTCCACTTGTACTTTTGCGCCAGAGGAAAATGAGTTACAAATTTCTAAATTTTTAGAAGGAATTGATAATTGTGAAATTTTAAATATTGAATTGTTAAATATCAAAAGATTAATGATTGTTAAGGAGTGGAAAGGTAAAATGATAAATAAAGAGGTAATTAAAAAAGCTGTACGAATAATGCCGACTAAAGAAATTGAAGGATTTTTTATGGTAAAGCTCCA
>CAILTG010000038.1 GCA_903837125.1 Candidatus Magasanikiibacteriota bacterium
CCGCCGTGACAGGGCGGTGCTCTAACCAGTTGAACTACCGACCCAAATGAGTCAGGCCTGTTTATTGGGCCCGGGCTCGTTTTATTGGTTTTAAACTTCTTTTATACTTTGCCTGATCTCTTTTTATTTTGGAGAGGGCTCTTTCTTTTCTAAGCAAGATTTTGATTTTTTTTCTCATTCCCATATATTTTTTGTTTAGTAGTTACGGATAATATAATACCAAATAATTAGAATACTGTCAATATTGTAAAAAAATAAGCTTTAATCTATTGTCGCTATCCGCCTCCGCCTTGTGGCTACGGCGGATTGTTAACTGACACAAAATTTAAAAATTTTCAGTTTTAAATTTTGGTCGTTAACAAAAAAAGACCCTTTATGTGTTCGGCGCCAGACATTGGGAGCAAAGGAGGGGGTGCTCCCGCCTTACACCAAACACACAAAAGATCTTTTAACTAGACTATAATAGCACATTTTTGGCCTTTTGTCAAGGGGGATGACTATTTAAACAGCTTCTACAAGTTTTTTAAACACCTCTGGATATTCAGTAGCAATTTGAGCCAAAACCTTGCGGTTTAAGTCAATTTTTTTAGCTCGCAGGCCACCCATTAATTTACTAAATGAAGTGCCGTTCAATCTAGCACCAGCATTAACATTTACATTCCAGTTGCCACGATTTAATCTTTTTTTGACTTTACGATCTTTAAAAGCGTAAGCACCAGCCTTGATTTGTGCAGTTTTGGCTAGTTTGATTAAATTTTTGCGTCCACCTTGAAATCCTTTAACGCGTTTTAAAATATTGTTGCGGTGTTTTACGTGTCCAACACCTCGTTTTACTCTTGGCATAAATTGTGAATTATGAATTTAGAATTATGAATTATGAGTTGACAACCTTAGCCGTTGCGTAAGGCTCTATTGATAGTATCATGAAAAGCGTTGGAGATTACTACGTCCGAACGTTTGTTGCGTCTGGTATTGCCAGTTTGGCGGGAATTAAAATGATCTTGGCCATTGGTTCTTTTCATTATTTTAAGGCCTTTTTTCCCTTTTTTCATGATATATCTTTTGGCAGTAGCTTGATGTGTTTTTGCTTTAGGCATAAATTTCATGATACATGGCCCAAATAACATTACTCAAATATTTAATAACACTGAGTTGTGTTATTTGAGTCGTGGGTCGTGATAAATTAAGTGTGCTGATTATAGTACAATTAGTTTCAGATGTCAATAGTTACTTTTTTGTGATGATACCGATAATTTTATTTCCTTGTCTGGATAGTTCTTGCTCATACTTTACCAAAACCGTAGTATTAACCAAAAGAAAAAATCGGCGTAAAACATCAAAACCTAAATTGGGTTTGGCGTTTTCTCGACCGCGGAGTATTATTTCCAGTTTTACTTTGTCACCACGATTTAAAAATTCTACTGCTTGGTTTTTGCGGATTTCCAAATCATGATCACCAATATTTACTGACAAGCGCACGCCTTTGGTTTCGCTAACATGGGCATTGGCTTTTTGCTTTTTCGCTTCTTTTTCTTTTTGATATTTGAATTTAACAAACTCAATAATCTGGCAGACCGGTGGCACGCCTTTAGGATTGATTTCTACCAAATCCATTTCTTTTTCATGAGCTAATTTTAGGGCATCGGCAAATTTCATAACTCCCACATGATTGCCAAGATTATCCAAAACTCTAACTTCAGGAACTTGAATAAGCTCATTTTTGTTGAAGTGAGGGATTGTTGGCTTATCAGGGCGTTTTTTACGACTAATTCTCATAGGTTTTGTTGAAATAATTGTTAAGTTGTTTTTTAAGAAATTTCCAGCCTGAACCGCTTTTTAAAAATTTTTCTCTGCCTAATGCGTCAAATTTATTTAGATATAGTTCAGCATAGATTAGCTTCCAAGGTTTTAATTTTTTTGTTGATACCACAAGACCTTGATTGTGGAATAATATTCGTTGTTTTATGTTAGTAGTAAAACCAATATAATGTTTATTTGGGTATTTAATTGATTCAATAAAATAGACAATGTAATACATACCCTCTTTTGTATTGCATACGGCAGCGCCACGAGATGGCGCCGTTGTATTTAGATCTTTTCTGTGGCGTAAAATTCAGACCTTCGGTCTTCATCACGCTGGCAGAGCCACGAGGCGGCGCTTTTGTTTGTAAATATTAGCCGCGTAAAGCTCACTAACGTTCGCCACGCGGCACTCAAAGCGGCTCACTACGTTACGCCGCTTTTCGTGGAGATGCCGGGAATTGAACCCGGGTCTAGAGCGGGTTAAAAGTTCATTCTACATGTGTAGCCCTTTTGGTATTTTGCCAAACGTCTGGAAAAAGGACAAAAAAACGCTTGGCTAGCCTGGAAAGTTTTTGGCTGATAAGCCAGGCAACTTATCTGCCTAAGCTCAAAAGTTTACACCACTTTACTGCTATTGAGCATCACAGGAGTGATGGCTCGGGCTATTAAGCGAGAGCAGAAGCCAATGCAGGAACAGCAAAAGCGTTAGCTAATGCGTTCTTTACACGGCTGAATACGTTTGCACGTATGAATTTGAACAGTTTTGCGAGTTATTCAGCTCGGCACGCTTGAACTATTAACTTATCCGTCTATCGAAGCCTGTCATCCCCACGAAAAAGGGCGAACTTGTGAGCACTTTTGAGTGCCGCGTGGGCATGAAATGCCTTTACGCGGCCGGTGTCACTGCCAACTATGGCGCCCTCTCGTGGCGCTGCCAGTCAGCCATTTTTCGTGGGGTACAAATTTGTAATTTGTAAGGATCATCCTTTTATTCTTCTTGCCATCTCTCTAATAATATCTTTTTTCTTAATACTAGCTCTCTTGTCGTATTTCTTTTTGCCTTTAACCACCGCAATTTCCAGTTTTAAACGACGGCCCTTAGTATACAGGGAAAGAGGTACAATTGTCAAGCCATTTTCAGCGGATTTTCCTTTTAAATAAATGATTTCTTTTCTTTTTAAAAGTAACCGCCGGCTTTTGTCTGGTTCATAGTCTTTAATGCTACCAGAAAATTTATATTTGGGTATGTGCACATTAATCAACCAAGCACCATTGTTATGAAAAGTAATGTAGCCTTCTTTTAAACTAATTGAACCAGTTCTAATTGATTTAACTTCTGGACCAGTTAATACCAAACCAGCCTCGTATTTTTCCAGGATTTCGTAATCAAATGAGGCTTTTTTGTTTACAGATAGTGTAGTCATAATTTTGCCAAATAGAAGAAGCTAGTGTATACTATAAACAATAAAATTTCAAGTAATTATGCAGGAAATAAACATCCACGTAAATGCGAGGACTATTTTAAAGATAATTGGTATTATTTTGCTTTGTTATGTGTTTTATTTGGTAAAAGATATTATTTTTTTGTTATTGGTGGCCATAATGTTGGCTTTGGTAATTGATCCACTGGTTACTTGGCTTCATAAAAAAAAGATTCCTCGTTTGCTTTCAGTTTTAACAGTTTATACTTTTCTACTAAGTTTAGTAATTATATTAGTGGCCTTGTTTACTCCTATATTAACTCGTGACCTTCCCCAATTGGTGGCCAATGTTGGTAATTATTTAGTAGAATTTCAAACCACGACCTTGTGGCATAAATTAGCTGAAGGAGTATTGTCAATTCAAAATACTCTACAAAATTATGGTTTTGATTTTGATAGCAATCAAGTTGTAACCACAACTAATTCTTCAGGAGCTTTTTATCAAGTACTTTCTACCATTACTGGTTTTTTGGGCGGCTTTTTTTCTTTGATTTTGGTTTTGGTAGTAACTTTTTATATGGTGGTAGAAAAAGAGTCATTAAAAAAAACAGTTTATTTTTTTATTCCGGAAGAACATCTTGAACGGGTGGTAAGTATTACTAGAAAAATTAGAGTAAAATTAGCTGCTTGGCTTAAAGGTCAGTTATTAATAAGTTTAATGGTTGGTTTTTTGGTATTTTTTGGTTTAATGCTTTTAAATTTTAAGTATGCCATACTTTTAGGTTTGATTGCTGCTATTTTAGAATTTATTCCCTATGTGGGACCGGTTTTTGCCTCTGTCCCAGCAATTATTTTGGCTTTGTCACAGGGTGGGTCAATACAAGTTCTCTTGGTCTTATTGGTTTATGTGGTGGCTCATGAATTAGAAGTAAATTTATTTATTCCCAAAGTAATGCATAAAATAGTGGGCATCAATCCCATTATTAGTATTATTTCTATTTTGGCAGGATTCAATTTGGCCGGAGTTTTGGGAGCGCTTATTGCCATTCCCGTGGCCACAGCGTTAAGTGTTTTGATTCAAGATGTTTTGGCAAAAGAAAAAAACAACTAATTGGTTATTAATATTATTTGGTTTTATTGCTCTCTGCATTATTGTTTCAGTGGCAGTTTTAATAATAATTATCTCGGTAAGGGTTCGCCAGCATTCTCAAAACAATTTAGATTCTTTTAAAACTAAGGTTATTAATAATTTTGAAAATATTACTACGCCTCTGCTAGTGAAGAATCAATATCAAGAAGATCTAAATAATTTGTTAAATTTTGTTAGTTCCACCAGTCAGAGCAAAGAAAAAGTGTTAGCTCAAACAGAAGATACGTTTTTAAAAGTAAGGGTACCGGCCGAAAAGAAAGAGGAACATTTGCAAGCTTTTTTACAATTTGAAAAGATAAAGAATGATTTGGGTAAATTGTCAGAAGCGGATTTAAGAAAAATATTGAGTAATTTGTTGACCGGATTAATAAATGAATAAAGTATAGACATGTTATTTGTTGTTAAAATTTTTTAAATTTACTAATTCATCTAATTCTCTAATTCACCTAATAAAATAC
>CAILTG010000039.1 GCA_903837125.1 Candidatus Magasanikiibacteriota bacterium
GTTGCCGTTATTGTGGCTGTATAAACTCCTGATGTTTGATAATATCCTGTACCACCTGTGTATTGAGCTTTAAACTGAACCTGCTCACCAATTCCACTGGCTCCAGAGGCTGTTGATCTGTTAATAACTGCTACGGGAGAACTAAGTGTTCCTTGAAAACCTCTCCAGCAATAGTTATAAGTATTTGTTCCACCGCTTATATTACAAGCGCCTCCGTTATTTTTAAATGGCTGTGTTGCATCGACTCCGTTGGTTCCAGAGGCTCCAATTGCAAATCCAAACGTTCCAGACCCCGCTGCCGGAGCTGACCAGGCATAATCGGGAGTTGTTGTGGCTGAATAATCTGAAAAATAAAATGCTCCAGTTGCTAAAACGTTAGTGGCAGTTGCTGCGCTTAAAGTTAAAGTAAAACCAGTAACAGAGTTAGAAGTTACTGTAAAAGTGGCGGCTCCCGTGGCCGCTCCTCCAGTCATACCAGGAATGTTTGGTAACAAACTGACTGTTCCAGGCGAAGTAATATTAATTTCTTGGGTTACTGTAAGCGTTGGGACAGCAGTTCCAGATGCGCTATCAGCTTTTGTTATTACCGGAGAAAAAAGAAAATAAGAAGAACCTGCCAAAAACATCGAAACAACAAAACAGACCGCAACTCTTTTTATTATTATCCTGTTATCAATTTTCTTTTTTATATAAAACATTACTTTAATATAAACCCATTATTCAATTATGTAAAACTATTTGGTCTTTTCTGCTGGTGGATTTTTTATTGTTGTTCCATTGTCGGATGGAGGAGTTTCTGTTGGCGGAGTCACTGTTTCAATGGCTGACCTTCCTGCTTTTAAGTTTTGCAAAATCTTTGCCACTTCATTTGATGGACTTAATTGTTGAAGGATATTAAATTCTTTTATGGCTTGGTCTTGATTTCCCAACCCATCATAAACCAATCCCAAGGTGTACAAAGCGTTGTAATAGGTCGGATTTAGATTTACAGCTGATTCTAATTTATCTTTTGCCTGATTTAAGAGTTTATTTTTTGAATCTGACCCAGTTGCTTTTGTAGAAGCAACAAATTTAATATTTCCTTCTTGTGTTAACAAATAAGGATTATAAGGATCTAACTTTATAGCTTCGTCATATGCGTTTGTTGCCCAAGAATCGGCGTCTTGTTGTCCCACTGAATACAGACTTTGATAAACATAACCTCTCACTGCCCAATTGTTTGAACTTTTTGAATTTATATCTGTTGCAATTTTTCCGGCGTTAACTGCATTAGCAACAAGAGTTTGAATTCTTGATTTTTGGGCATCTGAAGGATTTGATGTATTTTTGGCAAGCTCATCCTGTAATTTTAGCAAATAAACTTGAGACAACTGTCTAAAATACAAATCAGATGATGGATTTTGACTAGCAGCAACCTCTAATTTTTTCATTCCTGCATCATTTTGACCTGTTTGCAACAAAGACAATCCTTTGAAAAAATTTATTTCAGCTATGTATCTCTGACCGTCTAAAATCATCAGTCCCAATCCAAAAATAAATACCAAAGTAAAAATAAATGTTATAACCAGCGTGGTCAAGGAAGATGATTTAAGTTCGTATTTTGTTTTTTCTTCTGTGATTAAAACTACAAGACTGGCTATCAAGAAAAAGTACAGGAAATCCAAAACAGTGTTTGAATTATATAGGAAATAAGTTACCGATTGGGCAACAATTGCAACCGTCACTGCCAAAATTAAAGTCCAGTTTGTTTCTGAATCTTTACCTTCTTTAGAAGATTTTTTATTAATTAAAAATTTAATTCCAAAAATAACAGGCGTCACCATTATTGCAATCAACGCTAAAAGTCCAAGAATTCCAGTAGTTGCCAAATCATTTACAACTTTTGAAACTGCGCGATTGAAAACAACATTCCACAAGTTACTCTTGTTAAAATCTGGATTTTTAAATTTTGAGAAGTTATATGCAAACGTTCCAGGACCCGAACCAAAAATTGGCTTTTCTCTTATGGCCTGAAAAGCAATTTGCATGCTAGAACCTTGAGAAAGGAAAACTTCATTGGCTTTTTGAGGCAATAAATTTATTTGAGAGCTCAAAAGCATAAAAAATAGTGAAATGGCCAAGAAAAACATTGGTAAAATCATCCATCTTGCGTCGAAAAGATCTTTTTTCATTATTCCAAAACTCATCACGAGAGCCGAACCAATTAAAAAGACCCACCAAATTA
>CAILTG010000040.1 GCA_903837125.1 Candidatus Magasanikiibacteriota bacterium
GCCCTTGGCGGAAAAAAAAGTCCGCTTTCGCGAACCGTTCATCAGGAATATTACTTTCTAAGTATAGCAGATTGACCAAAAAAGTCAATATGTTATATAAAACTAAAAAGAAGCTCCTTTCAATATCGCATCTATCGCCTTAATCACAACAAATGACCCGAGCCCAAGCACCACGCCCGTTATACAATAAAGCATAGCCCTCTTCCCTCTTTTGGCTACTTCCTCATCTCCCGATGAAGTCAAATAATAAATTGCGGCAATCACAAAACAAATTATGGAAATTAAGCCAAAAATTACCAGTATATTTTGTGTAAGTTTAATTACTATATCCAACAGAGGCTTATCAGAAAGTCCAGTTTCAGCAGAAGTTGGTAAATATATTTCTGCCGAAGCAATTTGAATTTTCTGAAATAACAAAAAAATTCCAGAGATTAAAAATGGAAACGATTTTTTTGATATCTTTTTCATAATTTATAAATTAATTTTACTTCCCAAATTCATTATACCCCAAAAACCCATTAAAAGAAAAAGCGGCTTGTGGATAACTTGCCGCTTTTTAATATTTTATAAAATAAGATTAAAAAATTGAACTGTTCCCTTTAAGCATAGTTTGAACTGAATTCCAAATGACATACCCAGATAAAGCCACCACTACACCAATGATTGAATAAGTCATAGCAGATTTAGCTTTTTTTTGTTTTTCATCATCTCCAGCCGAAGTTAGATACAAAATACCAGCAATACAAAATCCGATAATCGCCACCAAGCCAACAATGCCTAACATCCAAAGCATTAAATTTGTAAAAATACCCTTTATGGTCCCCTTTGGAAGAGTTGAATCAGTACCTAACTTATTAATATCCCAACCCTTCTGAGCCAAAACTAAATTGGGAACTAAAAAAAATAAAAAACTTGCATAAAATAATTTTTTAACTATTTTTTTCATATTTTATAAATTTAATTTACCTATCTAGTTCATTATAGCTTAAAAAATCACAAAAGGAAAAAAGCGGCTTGTGGATAACTTGCCGCTTTCCGTATTTTTTGAAAATTTTGAGCTTAAAAGGTTGTGCTACCACCAGATCCTCCTCTAAGCATACCTTGAGCGGCATTCCAAATAACATAACCCGCCAAAGCAACGACTACACCAATAATACAATAGACCATAGCATTTTTGGCACTTTTTTGTTTTTCATCATCTCCAGCTGAAGTTAGATACAAAATACCAGCAATACAAAATCCAATAATCGCCACAAATCCAACGATTCCCAAAATCCATTTCATCAAATTTTGAACTATCGTATAGATTGTACCTTTCGGCATATTTTCAGCTCCCTTAATTGGAACATTACCACCAAATTGCGCTCCCACCAAAACAGGAAAAGTCAAAGCTATAACTGAAATAGCATACTTCAATGATTTAATTTTATTTTTCATATACACCTCCCATCTAATTTAACTTTTAATTTATTATTTTTTATTTAAACATATCAACTGCTACTTTAACAAGCACCAATGATCCAGCTACAATGATAACACCAATCAATGAATAGATAAAAGTCTTTTTTCCATTTTTCATTGCCTCCTCATCTCCACCAGAAGTCATATATTTTTGTCCACCCAAAACCATATTAACAACAGCCAGAATTCCAGCAAACGACAACAGGAATTTCAAAATATTTAAAAGAATTTGTTGAATGGTTAAGGCTTTATTAATATCGCCAGGATTTAGAGAATTGGTTTTCAGAATAGCCAAAATTTCTTTTACAAAACTAGGAGCTGCTAATACCAAAGCCAAACCGACAACAGCCGCCACCAGCATTTTTTTTGCTTTTTCCATAGATTGTTCATTCCCAAAAGAAACCATATAACCAATTCCAGCCACCACAATCATCAAAATTGCAATTAGAGCAATAATCTTTTGCAGAAAACCCAAAACATTTACCACCAATTCTTCGACAGAGGTAACACTTAAGGGATTTTTAAATTCAACCGTCCCCCCACCCTGCGCGTTAACCACCTGCAAAAAAACAAACAAGCCAGCAAAAATAATTAGGGTAAATAATATTTTTTTCATATGCTTTATTATACCATGTTTTGTTTTAAGAATGAAATTTTTTACTGCGTCCTATTCTTTGCCTATTTTATGGAGTACAATCACCATCACAAGAATTTGTATCATAAGATCCACCTTCTTTTTGGACACAAGCTCCACTTTCACAATCATAGCTTCTTTTTTTACAGTATTTATCAAAATCAGCTCCCAGTAAACTATTACAATCTCCAGTTCCTTCCCAGAGAATACCATTCCCGCCACTTATTGAATTACATTCCATTTGACTAACATTACTTTTACAATTTTCTGGTCCAATTTTCTCTGAACCATCTGTGTTTGTAGTCAGCGTACAACATCCCATAATCTTATCATCAGAGGCACAAAGTTGAGCTGCAGCTCCAGCTGTGCATGACCCTGCATAGAAAGTACCCGAACAATCAGCTTCTTTTCCAGTGGAACAATTTCCATCACTTATATAACAGCAACCGCTTGAATCTGCATTCATTCCACAATTAATTTGAAAACTATACCAATTAGGCATATTTAAACTCAAATTATTGGGTTTTGCTCCTAGGGTCCATAAAGCAACATTAACAAGAAGCCAAGCGCCAGCAACAAATACCAACCCAATCATGGAATTCATCATAAACTTTTTAGCCGAATCCATCATTCCTTGATCACCAGTAGAAACAGTATACATAACAGCCGCAATAAAAAATGCCAAAAGGGCAATCGATACTATAATATAAAGTCCATAGATGAAAAGCCTATGAATTCCCACTACCAAATCACAAAGAGTACATTGAGCTCCTTCATTTCCCTGAACATTATTATTTCTTCCGCAAGGAACAATTCCGGTCCAACTTGGTTTCTCGCCCAAGCTTTGGGCAGAAACTTCGGAAGAAAAAAAGAATATTCCCAAAAAACCACTAATAACTAAACTAAGCAAAACTAAAAATATTTTTCTCTTCATTATTAATTGTTATTTTTTTATCACTTGATTAATTTGTGCTACAGCAGTTTCAATTGCCTCACTAATTACAAATTTACCACGATTAACATTATCAATCATTTCTCCCATAATTGCTTCCGTTGCTTCTGGATTGATTTGTTTCCAACTTTTGGCAATTAAGTTCTGATTGGCAAAAACTCCTAACTCATAAATTCCACTTTGCATTTCAATTAAATCTTTTCTGGCCGCCGGCTTTCCGGTTATTTTCAGATATTCGGTAGCTGGATCAAAATCAGTAGTGGTGGTTCCCCCATTAACCCCCAAGGTCAAATACTTCAAAAAATTCCAGGTTTCTTCAATTCGTCTTTCATCTGGAATAGTAACGCTACCTACCTCAGCCCCAATAATTTCCGGTTTTTTATTTAAGGCTACGACATAACCAAAACAATTTCCAAAATCCACTTTTGGAGAATCTTCAAATTGAGGAACTGGAGCTACTGTAAAATTTAATTTTGGCGATTTATTACGAACCGTCGGAATATGCCAAGAGTAATTAAGCATCATCCCCACATTTCCTTCGGAAAAAGCATCAATAGAATAATGCATTAAAGGATTCCAAGTATATAAAGTGGAATATCCGTTAGAAAAATCGGTATAAAATTTAAGGGCTTTTTGGGCTGTAAGTGTCCCTTCGTTAGAGCTTCCGAAAAGAACAACTGTTCCATCTTCTTCCTCCATAACAGTTTTATTTTGAAGCATCAACATACCAAGAATATCGGTTGAGCGATTTATATTATAGGCTGTTCCCATTGCAATCGCCGATTTTATTATTTTTCCGCTAGAATCAACCTGTGTGAGTCTTGGAATTAAGGAAATTAATTCATCCCAAGTTTTTGGCGGATTAGCAATTCCCGCTTCAGCAAAAAGATCCTTATTATAATATAAAGCCAATGAATCAACACTAAGCGGAACAGCTTGGATTTTGCCTTGAACTATAAAAGCATCAGAGGCAAAATCTACAAAATTATCCCGAAACATTTTTTCAGAAATCACCGTGGCTGGTGCTGGTGCAATTTTATTCCGAAAAGAAGGTTCCCAGGTATTATTAATCATAAAAATATCTGGACCATTTCCAGTAGCCAAGGCATCTAGAAGTTCTTGCTTATATGTATCTGGTGAAAATTTTCGATAAACAATCTCCTTCACCTTTGGATTAAGATTAGTATAATTCTTAAAAACTTCACCATAATTATCCTCATCATCATTCACTCCCCAAATTTCTAATCTCAATCCCAAACTCGAAGTCGTTGCTTTGCTGCAACCACACCCCGATAAAGAAAAAACTAAAAAACC
>CAILTG010000041.1 GCA_903837125.1 Candidatus Magasanikiibacteriota bacterium
AATTGGAGAAAGAGTAAAAAATAAACCACCAACTATCGCAGCACTTTCCACAAGTCCCCAAACCTTATTTTTAAGCAATTCTTTAATAGAGAGGTAAGTAAATAAAAAACTACCTAATAATAATAGGCCGGAAAAAAAACAATTTAGTGCGCTGGGAAAATCTGGTAAAACGACTTTTAAAAATGATAATAGTAATAAAAATGGAATCATAAAAAAAAGAGGGGAGCTTACACCTAACGCACCAATAACATTATCAGAAAAAAACACTAGATTGTGAAAATACGAATTCTGCTCAAAAAAATATAACCTGCCAGAATCTCCACCTAAATTAATTTCATTGTGAGGAAACCAAAAAAATGGGACAAATAAAAAAAATAAACACAAAAATATAACCAAATTTTTTGATATAAATTTTAAGAGTATATTAATCTTCATTTTTTTTAAAATATATATGATAATAAAATAGTACCTTCAAAATAAGCTTCCCCAAAATTAACAGCCCTGTCTTTTAATCTTTAACATTATACCGTCCCAAACACCTCTAATATACTGCCCTGCAAACTTATACTGCCTTAATTTAATTAACTTATATTCATAAAAAAGGGTAAAAAGAGGTAAGAACAGTATCGCAAAACACACAAGCTGCAAAATATTGCAATTTTTTTTCATGAACACAATTCTATTTCTACTTATGAGATAAACCCGTTTCTGAGTTTCGCCTATCGCCCTTAAAGGATTCCTATTACCGGCGGGTAAATTATGCCATGTTTTAGCGCTAGGAATAATATATAATTTAAAACCATTGTTTTTGATTCTTTCAGCTAAATCCGACTCTTCATACATTATACCGAACAGCTCATCGATCCCCCCAACACTTTTCCACACTTCTTTTTTTATCATGAAGACATTGGGGATATGGCCAACTTCTCTGACTTTTTTATACTGCCCACAATCTATTTCGCCAATGCCAATGTATTTTGCCTTGCTGGTCCACAAATTTATCGTCGCCCCAGCCCAACATATCCTATTTTTGTCTTCATAGTAATACATTAATGGTCCTACCATTCCAACTTGTTTTAAATTTTTACAAAAATTTACCAGTTCCCTAACCATCTCTCCATCTATAACATTATCACTATCAATAAAAAGCAGATAATTACCTCGCGCATATTTGGCTCCTAAATTTCTACCACCGCCTGCCATTAAATTTGTCTCACTTTTTATCAATTTTAATTTATTTTTGTATTTCTTCTCTAAAAACTCGCTCGTGCTATCAGTTGAAGCATTATCAACAACAATAACTTCAAAATTAATATAAGTGCTTGTAAAGATAGATTCTAAACACAGATCAACATCCCTTAATCTATTATAAGTGGCTATTATTATGGAAACCGCCGGTATATTTTGGTCATTACTATATTTCATAATTTTTCTCCACTAAAATACAAAAAATGCGCCATCTGTTTCCCAATTGCACCTTTTGGATAAGCAGAAAACATTTTATTTAAAATATGTATCCCCCAAAAAATATAAAAAACTTCTACATTAACAAAACCGACTTCTTCCATCATTATCTTTAAAGAATTATCAGTAAATTCCTGTATATGTATGTATTGACCAATTTCAAAATTTTCTCCTATTTTCATGGGAAATTTTAAATTACCAAAAAATATCTTCAAAACATTGGCGGGCCTAAGTAAATTGGGTGTACCTATTAAAATCTTTCCGCCACTTTTCAACACTCTAAACTGCTCCTGCAAAAATAAAAATGGTTTTTGAACATGTTCGATGACATCCTGATGAAAAATAAAATCAAAATTTTGATCAACAAATGGATACCTTTGTTCTGCTTTAATCTTTTCGAACTTCCATAATCCGAATTCCTTAAAAAAATCTTGTTCTTCTTTTTTAACTGGGCAATCTACAATATCAGTTGCCACAACCTCCTTAAGATTACTATTTTTTAGAACTAAATAATCCCAAATACCATCTCCACAAGAAACAGATAATGCTTTAGCATTATCTGGAAAGTTAGTGCTATTTAAAAAATTAATAAAAAATTCTCTTTGATACCTCTCCAAATGACTCATTTTACAATTATTTAATCGCTCTTTGATTGATTTAACGTGTTCCATAACTAATTATTTAAAATCCCCCAAATGCCCCAGCACTTTCACCCCAGCCCTAAATAAAAATTTAATATCACCAAAATTCCTCATAGCTATAATTTTCTTCAAAACAAACTTCGGCGTTAAAAATGATTTATACAAATCTTGAGTTAACTCTTTTACATCTGCCGTCGTTAAAACAGATTTCATTACCTGTTCGCGCTGATCAAAACGATCATAATCAGTGAAATTTAACAAATCATTTTCCTGACAATAATTATACAACGGCGTTCCAGGGTAAGGAATCAACACTGTTGCCTGCAGAGTGTCCACATAACCTTTTTTAAACAAATTTTTTGCTAATTCCACGGTTTTTTGGGCATCTTTCTTGGTTTCCCACGGATATCCTACCATAACAGTAATATGAGGTTCAAGACCTGCCTCTTTGCACATTTTAAGACCTGGTTCTATTTCTGCTACTTTTAAGTTTTTATCAAGTTTGTCTAAAGTAGCTTGATTAGCTGATTCTAAACCAAACAACACAAATCTAAACCCAGCTTTTTTCATTAATTGCCAAATTTGGGGATCTTTAATGGCATTAATCCGCATATTACAGCTCATTGTAACTTTTTTGTTATACCCGTGGTCAATCATCCCCTTACAAAAATCTTCCAGCCATTTACCAATAGGCAAAGTGCCAGAATCTTCCATTATTTCTTTTACTCCCAATTTAATTAATTCATCAACTTCAGCCAAAGCTAATTCAGCTGAACGTACCCGCCAATTAGCTCCAGGGAATAAAGTTGTCCAACTGCAAAAAGTACATTTCCCCCACCAGCAATCTCGGGCGCTCATCATGTAGGTGCCAGGTGTATATTTAAAATTGCCATTTTTAAAAGCATATAATTTCCATTTCGTTAATTCCCGATCGATCATTGGTAATTCATCCAGACTATGTGTATGCATTTGATATTTTCCAGTATTTTTTATTTCCCCATTTTCACGATACCAGACCCCGCCTTCAAACTCTCCCTTGCCAGACAATTTATTAACTATGCTTAACAAAATAAAATCAAAATCACCGCCCTGAATAACAAAATCCACATTACAATTTTTCATTGATTCATTAGGAAAAGCAGTGACATGGTCACCCATCACGATAATTTTCAATTTCCAATTTTCAATTTCCAAACTTTTCTTTTTCAATTCATTAATAATTTTCCAATGTCTTTTTACCACCGGCGTCTTTGTTTCAATTACTATCACATCCGGCTTTTCTTGAACAATTCTTTCAAACCATTCCTGATAAGTTAATTCCTCGGCAATACCATCATCCCAAAAAACGTCAAAACCATTGGCTTTGAGTAAAGTGGCGGCGTAAGCCGGAATAACAGGATAAATATAGGTTGGACTGTTAAACCATTGAAATTGACGATTTTGGCTCAAAAGTGGGGTACCTTTGGCTGATTCAAGTGGAGGAAAACTTATGGAAATTTTCATAAATTAACTTTTAGCTATCACTTTAATTGACTCTTCAATTCTCTTGTTAACAGACCTTGAATAAACCTAAACCCATAAAATAAGTGGGTCAGGAAAATATAATATACGGCTCCTAAAGCAACCCCCATATTAACATATTTTTTAATGTCAAAAAAGGCTTTAAGCAAAATCAAGAAATAAACCAGCCAACCTAATAAAAATAATTTTAAAATTAAAGGTGAGAAAAAGCTACCAACGAAACCGATAATCACAAACAATAAAAAAATTGAGGATAAAAAATATTTTAATTTACAAGAAGTTTGGGGAAATTTTTTAACAAAAAAACCACGATGCAATCCATAGCCACTCACTTGTTTAAGATGTTTTATTAATCCAATCCGTCGATGATGATAAACTATTAAATCTGGATCATATAATATTTTGCCTTTTTTAGCTTCTACAATATCTAAACATAATTTAGTATCCTCACCCGGCCAAAATTGACAATTAAAACCACCTAATTCAGTAAAAATATTTTTTCTAATAGAAAAATTTACACTAGGCCAATCATCAATCTCTTTCTTTTTCCCTACTGCCACATACCGCTCAGGAAAACCACCGGAAAATGAACTTAAAAAAACTGCCCCTGACACTTTTTGCCAAAATGAATCATCTGGTGGAGTAACAGCTGGGCCTCCTACGGCTACAATAAGTTCATCCTCAAAATCCTTATCCAAAACATCAAGAAAATTTATTTCTGGGTAAGCATCATCGTCAATAAAAACCAAAATTTCGCCAAATGCGTCTTGGATTGCCAAACTTCTTTTCGTAGCCGGCCCCACAATGCCAGTCGCTATTTGCCTGGTTTTTTCCCAACTTTCTAAAGAGACTTGATCAGGATAAATAATTATTTCAAAATCCTGACGTTTAATTTCTAAAATCTTTTTGACTGTCTCTCTTATGTAATCATTAATGACCTTTACCGGTATTATAAAACTATATTTAATCATATTTCTTTCTAACCACATAAAGTGGACGATTGATAACCTCAGAGTGAATCTGTCCGATATAAAGTGCCATTAAACCCAAACTAACTAAGACTAAACCGACTAAAAATACAATTAGCACAGCCAACACTGCCGGCCCTGAAAAATGATAACCCAAAAGATCATTCAAAATAAATTTTTCAATTAAAATAAAAAAACCAAATATACCAGAAAAAAAAGTAATCAAAACACCCAAATAACCAGCCAATTTTAAGGGAAACAGGCTGTGAGCCACAAAGCTAGATATGGCTAAATGAAGAAGTTTAAAAAAACTATATCCAGCCTTGCCCGATTTTCTTTCTTCAGCGTCAAAATAAATATAATCAGTTCTAAATCCTAACCAATCAATTAATCCCCTATTCAATCGCTCATGTTCAGTAAACTTATTAAAACAATCCAGGACAACTTTATTGACTAAACGAAAATCCGTAGAATGAGGTGCAATCTTAGTTTCTCCAATTGCTCCCATAATTTTATAAAACAAATTAGAACCTAAATTCTTGACAAGATTCTCCCCTTTATTCTTATTGCGTACTCCCACCACCACTTCAGCTCCAGCTTCCCATTTTCTTAAAAACTGCGGTATAAATTCTGGCGGATGTTGTAAATCAACATCTAGCATTATTACCGCCTCACCTTTGGCTTCTGCTAAACCGGCGGCCAAGGCAAATTCTTTTCCAAAATTTCTAGTAAAATCCAAAATTTTTATATTAGCATTTTGATTTTTTAAATTAACCAATTTTGCCAATGAATTATCACCACTGCCATCATTAACAAAAATAAATTCAAATATATACGACTGCTCGGCACTAGTTGTTTTTTTTAATCTTAAAAAAAACTCGTCCAGAGAAGCGGATTCATTATATACTGGCAAAACTACTGAAATTAAGTTACACATAGTATTTCTTTAGGCTAAAAATACCTAATCCTAGCAAAACCAATATTGCTGCTACTAAAATATTATTGACTATCGTTTCTAGACCAGAATGAAAAAGATAGCTAAACAATAACATTACTCCTATTCCCAAAGCCAATATTACCACGAAAAAATACTTGCGTAAAGCCAAAAAATAGAACAAAAAAACATTAATAAAAGAAACTATCAACATTAAAATTGATAACCGGGAAAGCAAATAAGCGGCTGGTAAATAGCGACTGCCAATTAATACACTAATAACAAATTTCGGCAGCAGTAAAAATAGTATAACCGCCACCAAACCTACTAAACCAACCAGAACCAATGACCTAAACAATAATTTTTTGTTCTCAGCTAAGGTGTTTTTTAATTTTAGGTTAGGTAAAAGGACAGCTGTAAATGAGGCAGTGGCAAAAAAAATAATTTTGGCAATAATAGAAATGCCACTATATAAACCGGCTTCATCTGGAGTAAAATAGTGCTTAACAATTAAAACATCACCAGAATATAAAAAAGTCATTAAACCTAACCCTAAAAAAACAAAAAATATATATTTTAATCCTGATTTAATATTTGCTTTATGCTTGAGGTAAGTTTCACGCCAGGAAGAATAGTGTAATAAATATTTTCTGGTTTTTAAAACCACATAGCCCAAACCTATTATTTGAGCCAGAACTATACCGGTAATGGCTCCTAAGGTCCGCCAACCAATATAGACCAAAATAATTGCTAAAAATAGACGACCAATGGCCACAATTAGATTAGCCACAGCCAAACTCTTGAAATCATTTTTCCCCTGTAACACCGAAGTACGGATAGTAAACACCACCCCCAGGGGAAGCAAGAAAGCTAAACTAATAAAAGGCAAATAAGAAGAAAAATTAAAAAATGATTTCCAAGTTTGGCTAAATACAATAACAAAAATGAAAAGAAAAAATGACAATAATAACATTAGTTTTTGAATAAGGGAGATGATGATTGAACATTCTTCTTTATCTTCCCAATTCGCCACCATGGTAACTGTAACTAGCGATAAACCACCTAAAAAAATCGCCAGCTGAGCGGAGAGCGAAATTAACACCTGCACTTCGCCAAAATCCGCCAGATTAATAAAACGCGATAAGACCGGATAAAACAGATAATTAAAAAAAGCCACCAACATTGAACCGGCAAAAAATAACAAGTTATTTTTTAAAAAAACATCATTTTTAGAAAACATAAATTTATCTTAAATTCCAAAGTAACCTAACCATCTCACCTTTAAATAAATCCATCAAATACTTGACTTCTCAACAAAAACAGAATTAAATTACTCCAGCTAAACTGGAGTAATTTAATCTGAGCTCTTTGGTAGAGGATGTTAGAACCAACATTGCATTTTATTAATAGAAAATCTGTGAATCAAACAAATCTCTGATTTAAGAAATGTATTATTTTTATTTTCTTTTTTTATCCAATTTTTGAATGGCTACTTAAGTTATATTATAGCACACTATTTTTTTCAGTTCCATTTTTCTTACCAGTAAACAAAAAAACAGCTATTAAGCTGTTTTTTTGATTTCCTCCTTGTTTAAAGAACAATTTTGTCTTAACCACGGTCAGCATAACAGTACCTGCGTACTGGCTGACCGTGGCATCCTCCTTGAAAGAACGATTAGGCACGAATGATCCGCACCTTGGGGTGATTCAAATCTGGGTCAACGCAAACGTCCTCGTCATCTTCGCACAGGATGGTCGGCAACATCCGATTGATACCGCCGTCATGCCAGATCATAAAGTTCGTACCGTAATCTGGACTGTGAAAGAAAACCTGGATGCCCAAGAGCATCTCCTTCGGTTCGCTCGTCACCACCCAAACATGGCCTTGACGATCGACTAGCTTGTCCCCTGGCCGAAGAGACTGCCATTCAGCCTTCGTGATCTGGGTCTGCAGAAATCGACTCATGTGAGATCCTCCTTTGTTTTCACCACGACCGGCTCGCTTTTTTAGCTGACCGCGGCGTCCTCCTGAAGGTGAACTACTCGGCGTCCGGATGAACCCAGTAGCGGCAGAAGAACCCCACGTTCTGCCCGTCGATGTGGTCGGGCATGATTTCGGAGGTCGGAACTCCGAATGCCCTCTTGGCCAAATCGTCCACGATCTGGCAATCGTGGCTGGGGTTGTTGGGCCCCTGCCGGTAGAAACACGCGCCACAGTCCTTCAGCCTGGACGGTTCACGGTACGCCAGATCACGTGGGTTGGTGATAACCAGAAACATCTCGATGAACGAATTACCACGCAGACTATCAGCCATGACACCCTCCTTTGCGATAAAATGAGTCCGAACCCTTCGGACCCCGAAAAAAAAACAAGAAAAAAGAATCTTGACATAGTCAGGATTCTTTTGGCAAATATTGTTGTGGGAAGTTTAAAACTTATATATGACCTCTTAAAAACACAAAAGTGCTTGTTTCCTCTTCAGGAACCACCTGCCCAAGGGAGGCAGGAAAGATAATTCATAAGTTTAAAAGATACTATATGATAGCACAAAAAAGAGCCTTTGTCAAGGCCCTTCACTAAAAACATACTAAATTTTAGCTTAATTAAGCTAAAATCTTTAAAAATTTATCTATTTTTTCATCATATCTTTCTAAAAAAAACATTAAATCATCAGTAAATAATTCCGGATGTTCTTTCATTTGTACTTTCAAGTCTGGCAAACTATAAAACAAAATACCACTCGCCTCTTTTTCCAAAGCATAAATAGATCCACTATAAAGACCTAAATAAAAATCACAAGTATCCGCAATTGGTATTTTTTCTCCATCAAAAACTTTTGGCAAATTAACTGTTCTTTTATCCAAAAATTGAATTAAGGCAGTATGAGTAAGATGTTCATTTAAAAGTTTATAAGTTTTTTTAAAATCTTCGCTTGCCTGCAAAACAAAAGAAGAAACTTTTAATTCTTGAAGTACTCCTAAAGTAACAGTATATTGTGGATTATCGCCAAAAAAGACATGGCGACCAATTGTTTTATCTAGTAATTTTTTATTATGCCTTTTAGCGCTTGAACGTTTTTGTAAAATAATTTCTTTATCTTTCGTAAAAAGAATAACATGCACTACTTCGGTAGATCTAGTTGGCTTACCAGTTTCTTTAAACACTCTAATTTGTTCATCGTAAAATTCATCCCGATCCATTGGTATTGGCTGGTCTAAATCTGTTAATTTATAAGTGGTAATTATTTCAGACATATAAAATTTTATTTTTTGGAATAATATCTTGGATCAGAAGTAACATTTATTTTCAGTAGGCTAATTTTTCCTGGTCCTTCTCTTAATTTAAGAATAAATTCTTTTAACTTATTCCGACTATATTTAATCCCATTTAATTCACAAAATGTAATTAAGCCCTTAAAAAATTGTCTCCCAGTTTCGGGTATTAAATGTATCGCCACCTCAATTCTGCCCGGATTAA
>CAILTG010000042.1 GCA_903837125.1 Candidatus Magasanikiibacteriota bacterium
AGAGTGGGCCATGGTGCCCTCTTGACTAAAGTCAAAGGACCCAGAGCCACGTTTTTGTTCTGGTAGGGTTGCTTCTAATTTGGCGCTAGGTGTGCAGGATAGCCACCGTTTAGAGCCAGAAGCTGATAGTAGGGCATGAGCAGTGATGATAATTCTCCTTTTTAGGCTGTGTAGACTTGTTTAACTTTTTGATGTCGTACATATAATAATGCAAAAAACCGGCGGTTTTAAAACCAGTTTTCTATTTATATTTTTCTAAGTATGTTTGGGCGGATTTTAAAATATCGACCGAATCTCTGGCTTGGCCCAAAAGAATATTACAATTAGTACAAAGCACTCCTCGTACTTTGTTTGTTGTGTGGCAATGGTCTATGCAAGTATTTTTATCTTGTAATAATTCACAGTTACAAATTAAACATTTGTTATTTTGATCTTTTAACATTTCTAAATATTTTGAAAAAGATATTCCATAATGTTTTTTAAGTCGGTTGTGTTTTCCTCTATCTGGATTATCTTTATACCATTTTTTAGCGCGAGCATTGTTACATGGTTTACACTCTCCATGGTGCCCGTCTTTGGTTATTGCGTTTTTGTAATACTCAGATAGCGGTTTTTCAATTCCGCATTTATTGCAGTTCTTCATTGATACCCTCATTGGTTTATTGGTGAACTAGCCGGTGAATGAGCACCGGCAGGGGAGCTACCCCGTTCGTTCGTTGATTGGTACTACGCTTTTAATGCTGAAATTAAATCACTAATTTCTTTGTTAAAGTCCACTGTTATTTCTTGTTTTACTGTAGATTTAATTTCTCGATTATCTTTGTATTCGTCGGGAAATTGTCCACGCAATGCTATTTCTACAAGACGTGAATTAAATGCTTTATTTTCTAAATTTGCTAATAACATATTTTCCCACCAACTTTGTGCGTAGGTAGTTGCCATCGCCATTGTTTCCGCAAATTCCGGATTTTCATCTTTCCATTTAGCGGCTGTGGCTTTACTGATACCAATAGCAGCGTACATGCTCTTTTGTGATGCACCATGTTGCCCGAGTTCTAAAATGGTTTTTTCCATTTCAGTTGTGAATTTCTTTTTAGCTACCACATTTCCACCTTTTTAATGATGCTGCCTTGCGAGTAGGTTCGCCCTTCTCGTCCTTCATTGGGCCGGGCATGCCGGACATTCTTGCACAGAATGATTTCTTACGAGCACCACCTTCAGGTTGTGGTGCCTTTAAATGTGAGCCGGTCGCGGCATTATACTTAGCCCGACCTTTTGCTGTTAAACCGGCGCCTTGTGACACCGGTAACTTTTCACCACGTCCTATTGCTAGTGATACACCACCACCTTTTTTCATGGTGGCAGTCTTTGCTGATTCTTTAAACGCTTGAGCGGTTGGGGCACCCTTGGCACCCGGCTTGCGCATTTTCTCGCCTGAGCCAGCTTTTATACGTGCCTCTTTGGCGTGAATGTTTGCGTAGAGTCCGGGTTTGGTTGCCATTGTAAAGTTTTCCTAAAGGATTGTAAAAAATTGGTAACGGGCTGGATTGAGGCTTATCAATCCTATCCAGCCCTACGATTCCCTGTTACATCAGGTGGCCTCGATTTACCAATAAACCTTTAAAATATTACTGAAACGCCAGACATCTTTTTAACGA
Organism: Candidatus Magasanikiibacteriota bacterium; assembly: GCA_903837125.1. GTDB lineage: Bacteria > Patescibacteriota > Patescibacteriia > Magasanikbacterales > UBA922 > CAILTG01. The sequence goes on from CAILTG010000042.1 coordinate 1,659, forward strand.
TGCCAGTTAGTTC